>JANNVM010000472.1:0-1735 GCA_031414455.1 Verrucomicrobiota bacterium | reverse complement strand
GTCGGACAACATCTTTCACTTTCACAACGGCCGCAATACCGACGAAGCCGCCGGCATCGCCGTGCATCTCGCGGGCGTAAAAGTCAGCGGGATTGTCAGTCAGGGCTGCCAGCCCATCGGAGAGCCCCTCACCATTACCCGCGCGGAGGAGAATCTGATCTATGCCGTCGGCGGACGCCGCGCCTACGACGTCCTGGTGGAGGCCTTCGAGGCTCTGCCGGACGAAGACAAGGCGGGAGCCCGCGGCAACATCATGGCCGGCATCGCGGCAAGTGAATACCGCGAGGAATTCCGTCGCGGCGACTTTCTCATCCGCAACATCATCGGCGGTGATCCTCTCAGTGGCGCGATCAAACTCGGAGCGGTGCCCCGCGTCGGCCAGACGCTGCAGTTTCAGCTTCGCGAAAAGGACGCCGCCGACGAAGATCTGCGTATTCAGTGTTCTGACACGCTTCTCCGCGAGGGCCCGCCGCTCGGCGCGCTGCTCTTCTGCTGCGGCGGCCGCGGCCAGCATCTTTTCGGTGTGCCCAATCACGACGCCGGCATCCTCGCCGACACCTTCGGACCGCTTCCGCTTGCAGGGTTTTTTGCGAACGGAGAATTCGGCCCCGTCGCGGGGGTGAACTTTGTTCACGGCTACACCGCGAGCACCGCGGTGTTCTATCCGTAATCCCGGGCCGTCCAGGAGAGTGGTTCGGCTGTCTCATCCGAACCGGGGTAGGTCTGCGAATTTCACCAGCACGATCGACTCCGATGCCGATGGCGTGAACGACGACGCCGAATTCCAGCTCGCCGGGCTCGGCTTCAACTTTCAGATGGCGCAGTCCACGTCACTGGCAGCCTCAGAACTTGCACCGCACCGGATGCCCTGCCACTCTCACCGCGATGCCAGCGGATCCCCCGTTCCGCTCCCTCACTATTAACAGACACTGACGCCGCTATGGACGACCTGACTCAACTGCTGGAGAATGCACAGGGTGGCGACACTCAGGGAGCCGCGCAGATCTACGAGGCGGTGTATCGCGAACTGCGCGCCATGGCTGCGCAGAAGATGGCGGCCGAGCGGCCCGGTCACACGCTCCAGGCTACGGCCCTCGTCCACGAGGCATGGATCAATCTGGGGGCAGGTAAATTCGAGAACCGCGCGCACTTCTTCGCGGCTGCCGCGGAGGCCATGAGGCGCATTCTGGTGGACAATGCCCGGCGCAAACAATCGGTGAAACGCGGCGGGAATTTGCAGCGCGCCGCATGGTCGTCGCTCGACCTCGCCGCGGAGGCACCGGACGAGCAGGTGCTCGCGGTCCACGAAGCCCTCGAGCGCCTCGCGATCCGCGACCCGCTGGGCGCGGAACTCATCAAGCTCCGGTTCTTCGCCGGCCTGCCGAATGTGGAGGCCGCCGAACTGCTGGGCATTTCCGAGCGCGCGGCGAAACGCACCTGGTCGTATGCGCGGGCGTGGCTTTTCGAGGAACTGAACCGGGAAAGCTGACCCTGGGAGCAGGCTCCGCATCTTTTGCAGAAATAGTTGGCCCAAAGCGCTGCGGCATTCCGCATGATGAGAAGGAACACCCGCCGCCATGAAATCCGATCCCTCCTCCGAAGACCTCGAACGCCGCCTCTTTGACGAAGCCCTCGACCTGCCCGCTGGTCTGGATCGCGACGCATGGCTCGCCGGGGCCTGCCGGGGTGATGAGCTGCTGCGCCAGCGCCTTCAGGCCCTGCTGCGGGTGGAAGA
>JANNVM010000471.1:0-1504 GCA_031414455.1 Verrucomicrobiota bacterium | reverse complement strand
GAAGAGTTTCAGCAGCGCTTCTTCCGGTACTCCACCAGTGAGATGGAGTGCCCAAAGGCTGCGCAGCCGCGCGGTGGCCGTGGCAGTGGTGAGGTTCGTCAGAAACTCAGTTCTCAAATCGGCGATGGGCTCGCCTTCGAGAAATCGCTGGTGCAGTTCCTGCCTTGAGGCACGGACGTGCCATTCGTCTGGCTCGGAGACGTGACCGATCATTTTCCCGAACGCAAAACCATTCCGGGGTCTCCACAGGCTGGGCTTTCCATCGTGGTGCGAAATCCGAAACACCCGCCCGCTGCTGCGATGCACGCCGGTGGCTTCATGGCATTCGCCGGTGTCGCTCCAGTCGAGCACATAAACCGCGCCGTCGGGGCCGCTGCTGAGATCAATGCCGCGGAAGAACGGATCAGCCATGAGCGCCATGTCCTTGCCGTGATGGGCCACGTAGCCGGTGCCTTCGCGTTCCGGCAGGTCGCAATTGATGCGGCGGCCGTGAAAGTTCAGCGCGTAGATTTTGTCGCGGTATTCCGCGGGCCAGTTGCTGCCCTGATAAATCATGAGGCCGCAGTGGGCGTGGCCGCCGCCGAATTCGTTGGCTTTGCCGTCGCGGGAGTTGCCCCAGCCTTTGCCAGTGTCGAAGTGATAGTGATCCGCGTGCTGATCAATGAGGAAATACGTGAGTGGATTTGGATCAAGTGTGTGAGGGCGGGCGTAGTGCGCGCCGGGAATAACATGCCAGAGGTGGCCGTTGACCGTGTTGATGAAGAACAGTTCGCCCTCCGCATTCCAGTCCATGCCCCACGGATTGGTGGTGCCGCTGCACAGTGTTTCGAATGCACCGGTGAGCGGTTGATAGCGCCAGACGCCGCCATTCACGGGGATGCGCTCCGCGTCCGGCGTGCCTGGTGCGCCGGCCATGGCCGGACCCGATGCGCCGCAGCGGCCGTAGAGCCAGCCATCGGGCCCCCAGCGCAGGCCGTTGGCGCAGTTGTGATGGTTCTCCGCCGGCATGGGAAAGCCGTCGAGCACCGTCTCCGCCGGGCCGTCAGGGTGATCGTCCCCGTTGGCATCGGGAATGAAAATCACCCGTGGCAGTGCGATGGCCCAGATGCCGCGGCGTTTTTTATACATGCCAGTCTCAACGCTCATCAGTCCCTGCAGGTCGTCGGCGAAGACCGTTTGCTTGTCCGCTTCGCCGTCGTGGTCCGTGTCCTCCAGCACGAGGATACGGTCGCGGTAGCGCGTGTCCATCTTGATGGGCCGCTCGGCGTAGGTGTAGTTTTCCGCGATCCACATTCGCCCGCGCGTGTCCCACGCCATGGCGATGGGGTTCCGCACCATGGGTTCTGCCGCGAAGGCATTCATGGCGAATCCGTCAGGCAGTTCCACCTTTGCCGCTGCCTCCGCCGCCGGCATCGGTGAACCGGCGACTTTTTCTGAGTCCACCGGCTCCGGGAAATCCGCGGCGCGGCATGGCGTTAGCAGAATCGGAAGGGTGATGGCGGCA
>JANNVM010000470.1:0-19105 GCA_031414455.1 Verrucomicrobiota bacterium | reverse complement strand
GGGCAACGCGCGCCGAGATCTGGATGGACATGCCATCCAAACTCTTCTTTTGCACGTTGGCCTTGGCCTCGCGATCGACTTCCATCTTGGCAGCGTTGACCCGCAATTACCTCTTCCCTTACGAACTGGCCATCCCGGTCGGTGTTGCCCACAAGCGTCAGATCGACGTGCTGCGGCATGACGCGGAAGTCATTGGCGCCGCCGCTTCCCCCGATGGCCGCTGGCTGGCCACGGCTTCCGAGAAGGGAGACAAAGGTCAACCCGTTCTGCTTTGGGATCTGAACACCAAAAAGTTTGAAACGCTCACCTCCGACTACTGGCTGCGCCCCGGCAGCATTACTTTTTCACCGGACGGCAAGTGGCTCGCCTTCGGGACCAAGCTTAATGGTGTTCGTCTGTGGGATGTGATTGCGCGGAGCGACGTTCTGAATCTTCCGAAATCTACTTCTTCGGTGTTTAACTGGCCCATCGGCGTGGCCTTCTCCCACGACAGCAGTACTTTGGCTTTCAATGAAAACATGGACGGCGCGATTCTGCTTTGGGACCTCGACAAACGTGAGTTGATCGGCCCGCCACTCAAGGGTCACGAAGGCCCGGTCATAGCCCTTGCCTTCTCACCCGACCGTAAAACGCTGGCATCGGGCAGTCACGACGGAACGGTAAGGCTTTGGAACGTGGCCGACGGGCGGGAGAAGGTTCCTCCCATCACCAACCCCCGGGGCGGGTTTACCTGCCTCGCGTTTTCTCCCGATCCCGCTGGCCGCCGTTTGGCCATCTGCGGTGAGGGCGGCGCGGGCCGGGTCATCCGCATCGTCGATGTTGCGACGGGAGAACTGAAAGCCGAACTGAAAGGTCATCTCAGGGACATTGCCAGCCTTGCTTTCACGCCTGACGGTCGATCGCTGCTCTCGGCCAGTGCAGGTGGTACCATTCGCGTTTGGGACGCTGTGCCGGGTACCGCGGAGAAGACCTTTCACGTTTTCGCCCGGAACTCGATTCGCAGTGAGGATTGGGCAAGTAGCGAAGCGGCGCTCTGCCTTTCGCCGGACGGCCTCCATCTTCTCGCCGTTTACACCGATGGTTACTTCCGCGTGTGGGACACGCTGGGTCTCACGGAAGGAGAACCCCATCTGCTTCCCTTTGCCGATACCTACGTTGCCGCTGTGGCTCCAGGCGGCAGACTGGCAGCGTTCGGGACCACGAGCGGCAAAATGGAGCTGTTGGAAATAACTACGGGCAACAAGCTGTTCGCCGCCCCAACCGTCACGAATCACCGCATTCACCGGCTGGCCTTCTCCATGGACGGCCATTACCTGGCCTCAGCCGAATTCGCAAGGCCTCCCGAGCAGAAAGCCGGCACCCACTTAAACAGTACCGTTCGGGTGTGGGAGGTGGGCTCAGAGAAGGAGTTGCACGTCTTCCCCAACGATGGGGAACTTCTCATGTCGCTAACGTTCTCGGCCGATTCCAGAGCGCTCATGGCTGGCTTCTCGAATTGGGATTTCTCGAAGGCTGCGGTCAAGCTCTGGCCACTCGACGGGAAGCGCGAATCCGCCATCTTTCATAAAGCCTCTGACAATGGGATGCCAGCCCTGGCGTTGCTGCGGGACGGGAAAACGCTTGTCTCCGCCGGCGAAGACATTCGCTTTTGGGATGTCGGAACCCGCTGCGAGAATCCCGGCAGCGTCAGCCCGTCGGAGAGTGGATTTCACTCCATTGCCCTTTCCCCGGACGGTCGCCGGATCGCCTGCGGTACGAGCGATGGCCGGATTTCGATTCGGGATGTCGCTTCGCGCCACGAACTGGCGAAACTCGACGGTCACAAGGAATGGGTAACGCGATTGGCCTTTACCCCCGATGGTAATCATCTCGTCTCGGTGAGCAGGGACCAGTTGCGGGTGTGGCGCGCGCCCTCATGGGCGGAGATCGAAGAAGCGGAGAAGGAGGGGGAATGAGCGTTGTCAGGAACGCCGGTGAGCCGCAGGCTCCGTGGACTGCGGCAGCCTGCTGCCACTGTTGCCGATGCAGCCTGCTGCGAGGCGGTGCGGAGCTTAAAACCAGGTGGGGCGAGCCTGCGCGCGAGCCGAAGACAGATGGGCGAAGGGGGCGCGGAGCCGGTACGGACGTCAAGCAAGTTTTCCGGGGCGAGAGCCAAACCGGGTCGCTTCCGCGGCGGGCAGAGCCTCAACGTGATGGCTCTCGCCGCGAACGCTTCCCGTGTCGTCGGCACCAGCTCCGCGCCGCCCGGCGCCAGGACGCCGGCCCGCAAAGTTAGGGCCCGGGCGCAGCCTCGCCCCACCTGGCTATAAGCTCCGCGCCCCGCAGCCCACAGCAACTGCGCCGCAGGGGTCATCCCAGTTCCCCGCACACCGCTTCCAACAGGCCTGCAAAACTTTTTTCGATTTCCTGAAATCGTGCCCGGGATTCTCCTTTGGAACGGGTGGAAGCAATTACGACTTCCAAGTCAGCTAACAAAACAAAGAGAAAGAAACACACCCATGAAATCTCAAAACACAGTTCACAACACCGTAATGGAATCGAAGCCGGGGCGCGTTGTGCAGTATGCCAGGCGCGTCGTGCTGTCCGCGCCGGGTAAGATCCTGCTCGCCGTGGCTCTCATCTTCAGCCTGGGGAGCATTCCGCTGCTGACCAGAGCGGACGACCGGAACGGCCAGAGCGGGAAAAGGACGCTCACCGGCAACTGGCTGGTCACGGTGACGCGCCTCAACCCGCCTCCCACTCTCCCTCCGACTTTTCTCTCGTTAATGACCTTCTTCGAGGATGGGAATGTTCTTGAGGAGAGTAATGGCACCACCATCAGAAGCACCGCGCGCGGAAACTGGGAGAGGACCGGGCACCAGCAGTTCAGCCGCACGATGACCTATTTCCGATTCGACTCGACGCGGAACTTTATCGGCATGGGCCGGATCTCGGCGACGGTTACGCTTAGCAATGACGGCAGCCAATTTCAGGGGGACGCCGTGCTCCAAACCTTTGACGCTGCGGGAAATCTTCTGACCACCGTGCAGGCACCGGGAACCGAATTCGGCCAGCGACTCTGAGCCTGTGGCCTGCACCGCAGGCGTGAGCGTTGGTAAGGGATGGACACCATTTTGAACCCGCGCTCACGCAGAAGTTGCATCAATGATCCAAGGCCCGCTGGTTTGAAAAAAGTCGTGAACTTCCGGAACCGAAGACGCGACGAGCCCTATCTCAACAAAACAAATACTATGAATAAAAACTATCTATCCACGGCCAGTACCGGCCTCATGCTCTCACTCGCCGCGCTTATCCTGCCGCCCGTCAGCGATCTCAAGGCGGATATCTTCACAAAGATCACAGCGGGACCCGGGGGCGACATCGGGAACAGTCGTGGTCCGGCGTGGGGTGATTACGACGGCGATGGCTTCATCGACTTGTTCGTCCCCCAGGTCGGGCCGAACGGCACCGGCTCAGCCTACCAGTTTCTCTACCACAACAATCGCAACGGCACGTTCAGCCGCGTGACCACCGGCCCGGTCGCGGCGGTCTTCTGCACGTGCCGGGCGGCTGCATGGGGCGACCACGACAATAACGGTTATCCCGATCTGTTGCTTGGGAATATGTATCAACAGAATAATTTCTTTCACAGCAACGGCGATGGATCATTCACGGATGATCCTGATCCCTCGTTCGTGTCGGATTCCGCGAACTGCCGGGGAATGACCTGGGTCGACTACGATAGCGACGGCTATCTGGACTTTTTCCGCACGGCGGCAAACGATCCGATCCGCCTCTACCACAACAATCGCGATGGGACCTTCCCGCCGGACACCCAGCCCGAGTTTCTCACCGCCCCGGGCATCTTCCAGGGCGTGGCGTGGGGGGATTACAACAGCGATGGCCGGCCCGACCTTTTCCTGCCACAAGCCGTCGAGGGGGCAGGCCAGTCCAATATCCTTTACCGGAACGACGGCGGCGGCACATTTACTCGCGTGGGCAACCCGTTCTTGGATGGCACCAATAGCGCGCACGCGGCGTGGGGTGACTACGACAACGACGGCGACCTCGATCTGTTCGTTTCTTGCTCTGCTGGCAGCGGCGATCTCAGCTGGCCCAACTTGCTCTATCGCAATGACGGCAACGACGGGTTCACCAGCATCACCTCCCTGCCGGCCAACGACCCGGAGTATTTCGGCGGCGCCTCGCACGGCTGCAAGTGGGGCGATTATGACAATGACGGCTGGCTCGATTTGTTTGTCGCCAATCGCACCGGCCAAAACGACTATTTGTATCATAACAACGGTGACGGGACATTCACCAAAGTCGTCGGCAGCATTGCGGTGAACGATGGCGCGAATACGTTTGGCGCCGCATGGGGCGATTATGACAACGATGGCTTTCTGGACCTGTTCGCTTCGAATGCCACGGGCACTAATTTTCTCTATCACAACAACGGGAACGCCAATCATTGGCTCGAGTTCCTGCTGACCGGCACCCGTTCCAACCGCGGTGCTGTCGGCGCGAAGGTCCGCGTGCACGCAACAATCAATGGGCAGTCGTTCTGGCAAATGCGCGAAGTCCCCGGCGGCGACGGCAGCAGCGGTCAGAACAGTCCGTATGTCCACGTCGGCCTCGGCAACGCGACGAATGCGGACCTCGTGCGCATCGAATGGCCATCCGGCACGGTGCAGGAGTTGCAGAATGTGGCGTCTGGGCAATTTCACACCGTTACCGAGCCCGGCGGCGAGCCGCAGTTGACCGCCGCGCGGGTGAATGGCCAGCAGCAACTGACGCTCACCGGAAAGCAAGGTTCCCGCTACGACATCCAGACTTCGACTGATTTGATCAACTGGAACAGCCCTCTCAACTTCACGGTCACCCTCACGAACCCCGGAGGCACGATGACCTTCCCCGCACCAGGCGCGATCACCGACCTGCTGCGCTTCTATCGCTCGGCGCTGAAGTGAGCGGATAGCGCTACTTTGTCATGTGGAGCTGTTGAGCGATCCATCCCGGCGGCACGGGGGAAACGGGGAGGGTTTGGGTCAAAGTGAAACCATGCACCTCTCCTCCCGGTCATATTCTGCCTGGACCAGCGGCGCACCATCCGGCCCGACAACCATAGAGCAACCGATGCATTGCCAGCCTGACCAATCACCGGCGGTGACCGGGCCAACATTGCTGCAGCCGGCGATGGTCAAACCGAACTCCCGGGCCGGCGGCCCATAACTGTCGCGCCAGAGTTTTCCGTATGGCTCGCGGACCTTGTCATAACCCGGAGGCACAGCCCACGCGCAGGGCGAGAGAATGAGTTGCGCCCCCATGTATCCGAGGGTCCTGGAAATGACAAGTCCGTCAGCAAAGGCATCGGCGCAGATCATGAGTCCGATGCGGCCATGGGGCGTCTCCGCCACGCCGAGACGGTCGCCGCAGGCATAGAGACGGCGCGCAAAATCGAGTTCGTTGATCTTCCGGTGATGGATGAGGAGATTTCCGTCGGGCGAGATGAGGACGGCGGCGTTGAACAACCGGTCGCCGCTGCGTTCGACGAGGCCGGCGCAGACCGTTACGCCATGACGGACTGCCGCCCCGCGCAGTGCGTCGTAAGCCGTGCCGCCTGGAATCGGGCCGGCCATTTCGACCGCCGAAGGATGTGTCCATCCGCAATCGAGAGTTTCCGGCAGGAGCACGATGGGTGCTCCTGCGGCAGCCGCTCCGGCAATGTGGCTGACCGCGCGACTGATATTTTCGTCAGGACGGCCCGGCGAAACGAGCATCTGCGCGAGAGCGAGTTTCACGGACGGACGACCTTGAGGCGGAGGAACTTCTTCCCGCCGGCACCAAGTGCGCCGGTGTCTTCAGCGATGCGGGTCTTCAAGGCCGCAGTTTCCGAGACGAGGAAGTCGTTGATGACCGCCGGTCCATCCTGCCAGACAGCAAGAGCACCACCGATTTGCGGGATGACCTGTATCGCAGGATTGGCGGTCTTGCTGATGGTATATCGCAGCGCGAGGCGGCCGTTGCTGAGGAGGAGTTCCGGTCCGGGAGTGGCGACGGCGGGGTTGGTGCCGAGAACGTGCTCAATGAGATTGGCGTTGCCGTCGTTGTCAGCGTCCGCCGTCTCGTCCTGCTGAGCGGCGCTATAGCCAGCCAGAGTGCGGGCAGCCCACGCGTCGTAGGATTCGAATGGCTCGGCCACAGTGACGGTGACGGTGTCACTGGCGTCCGGCGCGCCGCCGGGCGGGGTGGCGGTGAGACGGAGGTCGTAGGTGCCCGGCAGGGAGAATGTCGCATCGGTGTCCTTGTTGGAGGGGGCGGTAAAGCTTACACTGCCAGGGCCGCTGACTTTGCTCCACGCGACGGTGATGCTGCCCGCGGGATAGGTGCCAGGGCTAACGAAACCGTGGAGAATGGCCGGGCCGGGCGGCGCGATGGTGAGGTCCTGCGGTGCGAGGACACCAAAGGCTCCCGGGCCGCCAGGGCTGGGCACGCTGGGCTGCCAGCTTGTTTTGTCGCCCCAGGTGCTGACGGCAGCGGCGGGGTCTAAGAACTCCAGCGAGGCGCCGCTGCGGGTTTCGGCATACCAGTCGCCCTGGTAGCGGAAGTCGAGAATGCCGAGGCCGTAGGTGCCGGTTTCGATGCGAATGGTCTCGCCGTTGTTATCGAGGCGGCCGCCGGTCCACTGCCCGGCGGTGACGCCAGGATAACGCGCGGTGAAAGCCCCCGGAGTGACGTTAGTGATGACACCGTAGGCTCCCGCGGCCAGCGTGGTGGCGGGAAACGTGAAGATGATGCCGCTGGCAAAGCTGACTCCGGTGACGGTGAGTGGTGCGGCGCTGATGTTCTTGAACTCAATGAACTCGGGGGCGCTGCCGGGCGCATCGAACATGAGTTCGGTAATGCGCAGACCATTGCGGACGGGAGTGTCGGTGGAAAGGTCGCTGCCGTTGGAGAAACCCGGCGTCGGCAGCGCAAGATAACCGGTGATGGCGCTGCCGTCGGCGAGGCGGCCCTTGGAAACGTCAGGATTGCCAGGGAGCACATAGACGGAATCTGTGTATTGGCCGGCCGGATCCAGCAGTGCAATGGAATCGTGGAGACTGGAGACTTTGAAATTGAGGTGATCCGCCCCCGCGGCGCTGTCGCCGTCGGCGATGAGTTCGAGGAAGCCGCCGGCGGCGATGAAACTGAGCGGCGGGAAGACATTCTGCTCCGGCTCGTTGCGGAAATCCTGGCTGATTCTCCATCCGGTGATGCTGACAGGACTGGTCTCGCCGTTATAGAGTTCCACGAAGTCGCCGGCGACGATAATGTCGTTGGAGCCGAGCCATTCGTTGATGTGGAGCGAAGTGCCGGCGCCAAGGAGGCAGACGGCTGTGTTGGCCGCAGCGGGAGTGGGCGTGGAAAGGCTCCAGCCGAAACTGACGCGGGCTATGGAGCGGTCTGTGATTTGCGGGCCGAAGGTGACGGTGTCCATGACACCTCCGGAGGGCGATGTGAGGGTGATTGTTTCACCACCGCGATTGAGGTTGAAGCCCAACTGCGTGGTGTCCACGAGGATGCGGCCACCGGCGGGAATGCCGGCACCGGCACCGAAGGTGTATTTTAACGGCGGGCTGTCGGCGGCAGAAAGAGAGCAACCGGTGAGGCTGGCGGCGGCGCTGCCGTAGTTGTGGAGTTCGATCCAGTCGGAGCCGGTGGAAGGTGCAGCGCTGATCTCGCTGAGGACGACAGTGGGGGCGTCGGAGGCGACCGTAAAGCTAACAACTCTTCCGGTGCCGGACAACTCCCCGGTGTCGTCTTTGGGGTAAATAGTGACCTCGTGCGGGCCGCTGGTCAAACCAGTGAAGCTTATGGGCGTTCCCGCGGGGATCTCCGCACTGGGGCCATTGCCGTCGAGCGCGTAAACATAGTGAGTGTAGCCGTATTGCCATGCCGCCTGGCCAGTGGGTGTGAAGCTGCCGCCGGGACCGACGTTGAGTGTGAAACTGGCGGGCCACAGAGCGCCGGGCAGTTGCTGGACGCGGAATGGCAACATGCCAGGCGTCGCGCCAGGGTCAAAGCCAAACGGGCCGTTGCCGAAGGCCGGAGAACAGGCCTGCGGGGTGAGCGCGGCCTGCACCTGGGCGAGGGTGGCGGTCGCTGGATTGGAGATGAGTGAGAGATTCAGCAGCGGATCAGCCACGATATTGCCACTGGCGGTGGCCCCTGCCGGCGGCGCGACGGGCAGGATGTTATTAACAAGCGTGAGCTGACTGTTGGCGGCGACGTAGTTGCGCGTCAGGTTTTCGACATCCCAAATGATGTTGCCTTCGAGATACATGCCCTTCCCTTCGCCATCCACATTGTCGTCGTCGAAATTGACAGCGCCGGTGCCGGTATCAATGCCGCCGGTCCTGGTGATGTGGACGATGGTGTTATAGAGAAGCACCGCCGAATTGCCGGGGCGGGGAGACGGGCCGGCTTTCATGGTAACGGCGTTGTCGCAGTCATAGAAGAGGTTGTTAATGACGGTGACCTGACTGGAGTCATTATTGTCTGCGCCACCGGAAACGCCGCTGGAACTGTCGGGCGAACTGCCGTTGCGGTGGCAGTGCATGAAGGTGCAGCCTTCCACCCATGCGTCGGTGCTGTCGAGGTCGAGCATGTCATCATCGGAGCCCTCGAAGGTGCAGCGAAGGACATGGAGGATGGGGCCGGGGCGATTGCCGCCGGTGAAGTCTATCGTGTCCTGATAACCGGAAGTTTTGCCGAACCGGCAATCCTGGATGATGCCGCGCCCGCCCGCAGCGATGCCACCCGTGCCGTGAACAGGTTCAAAAGTGCCGGCGGGTGTGGCCGGGAACAGGCAGTCGCGCACGAGGAAGGAACTGCCGTCAAACGACAGGAACTGCTCGGCGGCGTTTTTGAAGGTGAGGTGATCGAGTTCCACACTCGCGCCATTTTGCGTGTGAATCGCGGTGTCGCCGTTGTTTTCGAAAGTCACATAACTCATCACAGTGGGAACCGTCGAGGCCCCGCTGATCGTAATGCCGCCCCAGGTGCCGGTGCCGGAGGGAATGCGCGTGAGTGTGATGGCGGCGGCGGGGGTGCCGACGGCCTGGATGCGTCCGCCGGCGGACACGTTGATGTCCGCACCCGTGGCGAGGAAAACCGTGGTGCCGGGCTCGATGGTGAGCACCATGCCAGAAGGCACGGTGATGCTGGCGGTGAGGTTGTAGGGGCCGGCGGCCGGTGACCAGGTCTCGCTCGCGGCGAGGGTGCCACTCCTGGTCACACCGCTGGCATCGTACCAAATGGTAACGGTCTGAGTGGCGAAAACGGCACCGTTTTCATCGTGGGCAGTACAGGTCAGCGTGTTGATGCCGGGTGCGAGCGTGACCGCAGTGCCGGCACTCCATGAGTTGTCCGCCGCGGCGGTGGAGCCGTAGGGATTCGTCGTTACTTTGATTCCGTTCACTTTGACCTCAGCGGTGCGGGCGGGGTCAATTTTCCCGCCGAGCCCGCCGAGATCGGAAGCGGAAGTCGAGCGCGGCAGACCATCCTGCACGGTCAGCGACGTTGCGGCCGTGAAAGCAGTGGGCAGGAAGGTCGCAATCGTGACGCGGCGCTGATCGAGGAACGTCTTGATGTGGGTGCGGATTTCGTCGCCGGTGCGAGGGTATCCTGCCACCGTGCCCATCCACCGGCTGTCGAGGAGTTCCTCCACGGTGGCATCGAAAGTGGCCTTGGCAAAAAGCGTGTCAAGATAGTGGCGCAGGGCAGCTTTGAACTTTCGTCCCGTCACCGGGTTGCGGTAGAACTTGTCCATCTGCGGGAGCGTCGCGTTATCAATGTAATTCGGGTCGGTACATTGATAGATGGTGGTATTGGCCGGGGCCAGTTCGTCACCGAGACCGATGGCGTTGAGGTTGAAGCAGGTATCAAGATCGTGCGCGATGATGCGGCAGAGTTTGTCGGTGGCGCCAAAATAGATGGAGTAGTCATCATCGTCACCGTTAGCCATATTGGTTTCGCCGTGGTTGATGATGGTGCTGACAGCGAGGAAGCGGCACCATTCGTCAATGTCCACGGTGTTGGCGATGACAGTATGAAAGGTTTCGTTGGTGCCTGCCTGGAGGCTCTGCATCCATGCGTGGACATCGGTCCAGTCATTTTGGGCCGCGTTGGTTTGTTTGGTGTAGCCCTCGTTGACGTAGCCGCCGGTGGCATAGCCTTCCGGGCCAATGACGGGCAGCGTGGAAACCTGCCAGCGGGCTCCGCCGAAGCCGGCCCGGATCTTGCCATAGCCGTTGCCGTTGTCATTGCCGGGAAACCACTCCTTGATGGTGTCGCCGCCGCGCGGGATCAGGTCGCAATAATAGCCGAAGGTGCGGACGCCGTTGGGACCGGGCTGGCCATTGGCATCCACGAGGAGGCGGTTGAGACCATTGAGCCTCATCCCGACTGCACCGGACTTTTCGCAGGGCACGCCGGCGGCTTCAAGGAGGCGGGTTGCGAGGAACTGGCAGTAGGAATATTTGTAATTGAGCGTGAACGCGGTGCGCCCGTTCCATGCATTGTCACCAGGAATGTCCATGCGGAGGTTCATGGGGGTATCACTGCGGGAGGAGTTGCCCCGGGGGCGGATGCCGCCGAGATAACGAACGTCGAATTTACCGCCCTGACGGAAAATGACCGTGGCGTTTGGAGCCACATTCGTCTGACGGTTGGTGAGGCCGGCGTTGAAGGCGGCATTGTCCGCGCCCGTCAGCACCAGTTGGTAGAGCGGGCGGTGATCGGTCCAGACTTCTTCATTTACCTGGTAGAGGCAGTTGGCATTCTGGGCGGGGTTCGCTCCGTTCACATCCAGCGCGGGTGCAGGCCAGGTGCGGACATTGGTGGCGGCATCCGCAGCCTGGACGTAGAATTCCACGACTTTATTGAGGGCCTGTGCGGGGATGACTGCACCCAGAACGCCGTCACCCGCTGCACCGTCGTTGCGCAGACCATTGTCGGCCATGGGCACTTCTATAAAAGTGGCGGTGTCGGGCGCAGCGGAATTCGCACCCCACGTGCGGTAGAAAACCGAGGCGCTGGTGCCGGCGAGTTGCTCGTCATCTATGCGGGCCGTAACAAAAACCTGCTGCGTGGCGTTCGGTACGGCGGGACTGTGGATCACGTCGCGGATCAGTGGCGCACTGTTTGTTCGTGCGACAGCCGCGTTGGCCGCGCCAGGCGTGGGCAAGGCGGCGGTCCAGTTGGCACCGGCATTGTTGGAGAGCGCGGTGTTGATGATTTGAATGGAGGAACCTCCGGGGTTTCCAACTTCCGGATCGGGATCGGCCGTGGTGTACCATTCGAGGCCGGGATCGGTATCGAGGCCGTTGGCCGGATTAGCACCCGGGGTATTGGTGGCATCCCACACATTCACGATCCTGCGCTCCGCCCAGTCACCCGAGTCTGAGTATTCGACTTCATCCACATCAATGCCGGCGGCGTTCTTGAGACGGATCAATTCACCGCCGTTGCCCAGCGAGGAAGGAGGAGGAAGCGGGATGCCTTCGTTCCAGCCTCCTGCGGTGACATTGGTGACTCCGGGATACTTCGCGGTGAACGCGGCCTTATTCGCCGGAATGGCGAGATAACCTTTGCCCGCGAGGAGCGTGCCGGCGGGGAACGCGTAGTTTACCCCTTTCGTGAATTCCCAGCCGGTGAGTTCCACTGCGGCGTCGCCGTAGTTGTAGATTTCGATAAACTCCTCCTGGGCGCCAGTGGCGCCGGGAGGGTTATACATGATCTCGCTGATGGTTACGGTATTCAGGTCGGCGGTAACATTGAGCGTCACGGTGACGAGGGCAGACTGCAGTGTGCCGTCGCTGGCGCGGTAGGTGAAACTGCGCGCACCGGAAAATCCGCTTAAAGGTGTGTAGGTGAACGAGCCGTCGGCGATTAACACGAGCGTTCCGTCCACGGGCGGTGAGACGAGCGCCGCGGTGAGTGTGGAATTGTCCACATCGGTGTCGTTGCGCAGGACGCCATTTGCCGCGCTAATCACGAGCGGCGTCTCGATGCGCACCCCGTAGGTGTCGGCAGCGGCCACCGGGGCATCGTTCACGGCATTGATCGTGATCGAAACCAGGGCCGGCCCTGAAGTCCGCGTGCCGTCGCTGGCGCGATAGGTGAAACTGTCGCTGCCAAAGTAATTCTGCGCCGGCGTGTAATGGAAACCGCCGTCTGCTTCCAGTTCGAGGGTCCCGTGCTGGACATTGGTGGCGAGCGCGGCGGTGAGCGGCTGGCCCTCGGGATCACTGTCATTGACCAGCACGCTGAAGCCGCCGGCGGCCTCGCCGTGAATGGTCTGGTCTTCGTCCGTGGTGTAACTGTCCGGTTGGGTCACCGGCACTGCATTCAGCGAGATGGTCGCCGTGGAGACTCCCGACTGGCTCGTGGCATCCTTCGCACGATAGGTGAAGGAATACACGCCGCCGATGGCGGCCGTGAACGTGAACGAACCATCAGCATTCAGCGTCAGGCTGCCAGTGGCCGGCGGCGTCACGATCTCCGCCGTGAGCACCGTGCCGGCGTCCACATCAGAGTCATTGGCCAGCACACCCTGCGCCACGGCAACAACGAATGGCACACCTGGATCGCCGGCATAACTGTCATTCGCTGAAACCGGCGGGTCATTGACCGCGGTAACCGTGATTGTCACGGTGGCAGGCGAGGACGGGCGGGTATCCGTCGCGCGGTAGGTGAAGGAGTCGGTGCCGTTGAAGTTGGCCGCCGGCTGGTAAGTGAATGTTCCGTTTGGATTCAGCGTCAGCGTGCCGTGCGCCGGCGGTGCGGCCACGACAGCCGTGAAAGCATCCTCTTCGACATCGGTGTCGTTGGCGAGCACACCGTTGACGGGCGCGGTGACGTTCAGCGGAGCATCTTCCGCCACGGTGTAGGTGTCAGGGTTGGCCACGGGCGGAACGTTAGGTCCGGTGACGATGGTGAGGTTCGCCGTGGTGACGCCGGACGTCAGATTCGTGGAATCCTTCGCCCGGTAGGTGAACGAGTCGGGACCGGTGTAGCCGTTGGCCGGCGTGAAAGTGAAAGTGCCGTTGGAATTCAGCACCAGGGCGCCGTGTCCTGGCGGGCTCACGATTTCGGCCACCAGCGTCGCCGTCTGCCCGGGATCAGGATCTGCGTCATTGGCGAGCACGCCCGCAGCTATGGCACGCTGGAGGCGAATCCGCAGGTCGAATGAGAGATCGGAACTCGTCGGGGCATTCTGGTGGATTTCAGCGGCGAGAAGATTCGAGCCTTCCAGAAAAACGGAGGCTGGGAGCGTGAACGTCTGTGTGGCGTTGTCCTGGGTCTGTTGGGTGGGAACGAGAAAATCGAAGGCAAGGTCCGGGGCGGTGCCGTTGAGGTTGGCGCTGCGTCCGCCTTCGACGCCGTTGATAAAGAAGACGCCTCCGTCATCGAAGAGCATTTGGATTTCGACACCGGTGATGTTGGAAAGATTGGTGACATCGAGGCTCCGGCGAAAGTAACTCGTGACGAATTTGTCCGCCGCCTGTTGATCAAAGGCGGGGTCAGGGTTGTCCGCGATGGCGGTGCCCTCATCACCGTCGCCGAATCCGAGTTCCGCCGGTCCCGCGAGCCAGTCGGCATTTTCCGTGTAGGCATCGGTTCGCCATGCAGTCCCCAGATTGCGGTTCGCGGGAATGAGGGAATTGAAGTAATGCCAGTCCGCAGACTTATAGGGCAGCACTTCATCCGTGATATTACCGCCGGCGGTGGCAGTGATAACCAGCGGCGTATTCTTCACCACAGTATAGGTGTCTGCGACAGCCCCGGGAGGATCCGGAAGGTCAGTGACATTGATGGTGACCGTGGCGGGTGCCGACTGGGAGGCGCCATCGCTGGCGCGGTAGGTGAATGTCGCAGTGCCGGCGAAGGTGGTGTTAGGGGTAAACGTAAAGCTTCCGTCCGGATTCAGCACGGTGGTGCCGTCCAGCGAGGGCGCGCCCATCACCGCGGTGAGCACAGAGGTTTCCGCATCCGTGTCATTTGCGAGCAAACTTTCCTCGGTGCCGACGATGAGAGCCTCTCCCTGAGGCGTGGTATGCGGACCGTCAGCGACAGCCACCGGGACGTCGTTGACCGGCGTCACAGTGATCGTCACCGTCGCGGGTGCCGATTCCCCGGTGCCGTCCACGGCTTTATAGGTAAACGTGTCCGTGCCGAAGTAATTCAGCGCTGGTGTATAGGTAAAACTGCCACTGGCATTTACGGTTACACTGCCGTGCGCGGGATCGCTTGCCTTCACTGCGGTGACCGGGGCCACGCCACCCGTGTCGTTGTCGAGGAGCGAGCCTGCGGTGCCGATGAGCGAGACATTGATATTGTCGAAATTGACGGCACCACTCTCGAAGAAGTCATTATTCTCTATGCTGGGCCGCGGCCCAAAGCCGCCGAATGTAATCACATGATTCCCCGCTGTCACCGGAACCTCGATCGTATAACTGCCCCAGTTGGAATCCCTGGTCCCGCTGTTTGCCGGGGTGGCTGCGGGATTGGGGCCCACCTGCCGGACGAGGTAATTGCGGCCGGTGATGCTTAACCTCGCGCCGTCCAGCATCACGATCGCCTCCGCGAATTCATTGTCCTCCAGATTAGTGGTCCGCGCTCTGGCATCGCATTGAATACGGAGATTGCCCGCCGTCGGCACGGCAATCGTCTTGCGCCAGCCCCCCGAGACATTGGCACCGCTGCCTCCGCCACCACCGCCGCCACCAAAGCCGCGGGAGATGCCGACATTTACGGAACTGCCCGGATTCCCAATCGCCGAATCCAGAGCCCCGGCGGCCGAGGCCGGACGGGTCGTCCCGTCAACGTCGTCCACATATCCAAGTCCCCGGAGGGGATCGGCTGACGCCAGAATCAGAGACAGGTCAATTCCCGCGTCGGAGCTGTTATTCGTGTTTTGATGGAGTTCGACCGCGATGGTGTTGGCTCCCGCCACGAATGGCACCGTGAGCGCAACGTTTGCGTAGGCCGTCTCGCTGCCGCCCTGGCCACCGACCAGGGCATCAGGACTGACGGAGACCCCCGCGGGGTAATTAAGACGTCCCGCTTCCACGCCATTGATGTAGACAATGCAGCCATCATCCGCCAGCACCCTGGCAGAGTAGGCGACCGCCGCCTCCGCCGCGGTCATCGTAAAAGTGGTGCGGAACAGGTAGGTTGTCACTGTATTCGGCTGCTGGCCTCCCGTTATCCCGAGGAGAATGCTTGGGACAGCGACTGCCAGTGGGGGGCTAAGCCATGCATCCACGCCGCCACCCTGGATGGGGAGCACCGAGGTCTTCCATCCCGCGACGGTGGAGGTGGTTTTGTCAAAGTTCGTTGCCTTCCATGACGCAGAGGCTCCATCCACGGGATAGGTGGTGGCAGCGGCCGGAATGGTGTCCAGATAGTCCCAGTTCGCGGGCAGGGTAAATCCACCGGCACCGGCTTCAAATCCCGTGACCAGGAGTGGCGCACTCGACATATTCCCCGAGACCGCGACATCCTCCGGAGTGGAATAGGTGTCATTGACCGCAGTGGGAACCGCCAGCGCCAGTGACGGCAGCAACGCAGGGAGCGCAATAATCCGGGAGAGGGAACGGAACGGGTGCATAGGATGAACGAGTTGAGGGGAAGGGGAAGGAAAAAGGGGGGAGCCGGACGGAAACCGGCATCAACCCGCGGAATTCCTCCGTCGTGCCGCCGCCATGCTCCCATGCCAAACGAAACGACGCATCGCCGCACAGAAGGCTACCCATGTCCACCATGACCGGACAAGGAAAACCTCGGACGACGCAAAACAAATCGTTCGTTGCCCGCGACGGGCATCGCATCAGTCCGCCGCCGGCCCGGCAATGCGCGCGGTCCCGAAATCGTAAGTCGTCAGTTCGAGGCGGACTTTCTGCCCTTCCGCGAACCCCCGCATGGTGTCGAGTTTCCATTTTGGCACGTGACCGATGGTGACCATTCCGTTCGGCAGCACCGCCTCCCATGTCCGCTCGCCGGTGCGGCGCACCAGGGTGGCGCTGGCTACGACAGGATTTGGCCGGCGTCGGATCTGACCGGCGGCTTTCTCCGCATTTTTCTTTGGCTCCGCCTGTCTCCCCGGGCCGGTTTCGCACGCGGCACTTTTCATGGATCGCGCATACTCCGCCACGGCCCCGGGGTAAAGAACATGCTCTGCGGTATTCACACGCTGCATCAAGGCAGCGTGTGTGTCGTCCGGCAGCACCGGCACCCGGGCCTGCGCGAGAATATCACCGGAATCTATCTCCTCATTCACGAGATGCACGGTGCAGCCGGTTTCCGTGACGCCCGCGGCAAGCGCCTGTCCGATCGCATCCCGCCCCGGAAACTGCGGCAGCAGCGACGGATGCACATTCAAGATACGCCGCGGAAAGGCGCGCAGCACCGGATCCTTGAGCCGCCGCATAAATCCGGCACAGATCACGAAATCCACCTGCGCTTCGCCGAGCAGCGCCGCGAACTGTTCCTGCGCTTCATCACTGAGTTTGTTTTTGAACGGCCCCGGATCAACGAAATGCGCCGGAATACCGCGCGCCCTGGCCTTTGTCAGGACGCCGGCCTCCGCATTGTCGGAAATCACGATCACGAAATCCGCGTCGAACTCCCCCCGCTCCACCGCGGCGGCCAGCGCATCGAAGTTCGTCCCCGCGCCGGAGCCCAGCACGCCAAGTCGCGGCTTCTGTATGTGTGGTGACGCGGATTGATGTTGCATGCGGCACGCGCTTCCACAGGAAACCGAATTTGAAAGCGGACACTTGCAGACCCGTGACGCGACTGGGAAACCGGCGTGCCGGGATCAAGGGAAGTCCTTGAGACCGATGCGCCGCGACGCTACACAGCGGCAATGGACAAATCCGCCGGCATTCTGATCCGCAAGACGCTGCTCACCGACACCAGTCTCATCGTTCACTGGTGTACGCGTGAGCACGGCATCATTCGCACTGCGGCGAAAGGCGCGCGGCGGCCCGGCAGTCCGTTCGCCGGCAAGCTGGATCTTTTTTACAGTGCCGACATCAACTGGGCCCGCGCCCGCAGAGGCGACCTCCACGCTCTGCGCGAAGCTGCCGTCACGCACTATCGCGAGGGCATCCAGAAAGACTACCTTCGCGTGCTCGCTGCGGCCTATTTCGCCACCCTCATCGAGAGCGTCGCCGAGGGCGACACCCCGGTGGAAGCCCTCTACGATCTCCTCCGCCGCGCACTAGACTGGCTGCACGATCACCAGCCCACACGAAAAGCAGTGCTCTTCTTTGAAAAGGAAGTCGCCGGGGATCTCGGCATTCACGGGGAAGCAGACACCAGCCCCATCGCTGCGATCCGTCAGGTGTATCACCGCATCCCGCCGCAGAGGGAGAAACTCTTCCTGCGGCTCGGGGAGATTTCCTGAGTTTCGTTATTCCCGGTACGCGACGCCGGCCTTTTCCAGCGGATGCAGCCCGTGCTGCCGCAGCGCCGGGGCTTCCGCGTCGGGGAACATCTTGCCCGGGTTCGCAATCTCATGCGGATCAAAGGCGTGACGGATGCGGTGCATCATCGCGATGTCATCCGGCGAAAACATGTCAGCAAGAAAGGCCCGCTTTTCCATGCCCACGCCATGCTCACCGGTAATGCTGCCGCCCATGCGCGTGCAGAGCCGGAGAATTTCCGCAGCGGCTTCCTCGGCGCGCTCATAGGCGCCGGGTTCGCGTCCGTCATACATGATGAGCGGATGGAGATTGCCGTCACCGGCGTGGAAGACATTGGCGATGCGCAACGCATGGCGCGCCGCGATTTCACCGATGCCGCGCAGCGCTTCGCCGAGCCGGCGGCGCGGTACCACGCCGTCCTGCACAATGAAGTCAGGGCTGAGCCGGCCCACCGCACTGAAGGCACACTTGCGGCCCTTCCAGATTTTCAGCCGTTCGTCGTCATTGCGTGCAATGTGAATGGTCTGCGCCCCGCTGCCCGCGATGAGTTGCTGCAGTTTCTCGCGCTCAATGGCAACCTGGTCACGCGGGCCTTCGAGTTCCACGATCAGCATCGCCGCGGCCGTCGGCGGATAGCCGGCACCCACCGCCGCCTCCGCGGCATCCATTGCCAGCCGGTCCATGATCTCCATCGCTCCCGGCAGCAGCCCGCTGGCCACCACGGCCGCGACGGCATCGCCCGCGGCTTCGGTGCTCGGGTAGCTGGCGAGCACGGTGTGATAACAATCCACTTTCGGCAGCAGGCGCAGCGTGATTTCCAGCGCGATGCCGAACAGTCCTTCGCTGCCGGTGAAAAGCCCCGTCACGTCAGGGCCGGAGGCTTCCACACTGTCGCTGCCGAGCGTGACAACCTCGCCGGTCGCCAGGACACACTTCATGCCGATAACGTGATTCGAGGTCATGCCGTACTTCAAACAATGTGCGCCGCCGGCATTAAAGGCGACGTTCCCGCCGATGGTGCAAATCTGCTGACTGCTGGGGTCCGGCGCGTAAATAAGTCCATACTGCGACGCGGCGCGTGTGACCTGGAGATTGACCACACCCGGTTCGACGACAGCAACGCGCTGCGCCGGATCAAGCCGCAGGATTTTTGTCAGGCGATTGAGCGCGATGACGATCCCGTTCGCTACCGGCACACTGCCACCGCTGAGACTGGTCCCGCTGCCGCGCGCCACAAACGGCACCCCAAACTCCGCACACGCCCGCACTGCCTGGATCACCTCCTGCGTCGTCTCCGCCACCACCACCGCCCGCGGCGCGACGGCAAAGGCCGTCAGGCCGTCCGATTCATACGCTGACAGGTGCGCCTCCCCTGCCAGCAACCGGTCCGGCGGAAAAATTCCGCGCAGCGCCGTAAGGAACGGTGCGGGCAATGGTGTAATGACAGGAGCGATGGACATGCCGCGACAGTGACCGTCCGCGCGGGCGCGACAAAGGGAAAGTGCGTTGCTGCGCCGGCAACTTTCAGTTTGCGAAGCCCTGCCTAAAGAAGCATCCTCCCGCCATGCCCGCGACCAAACACCGCTTCACCGTGGACGACTACTACCGCATGGGGGACGCCGGGGTCTTCCCGCCGGGACATCGCGTCG
>JANNVM010000469.1:0-1772 GCA_031414455.1 Verrucomicrobiota bacterium | reverse complement strand
ATGAAGCCGGACGCCGTGGAGCAGATCCGCGGGAAATATAAAAGCATTTCCACCAGTGTCCCCGGGCTGAGTATTTGTGAGCTGCTGCCAAAGACGGCACAGATCATGAATAAAGTCACGCTCGTCCGCAGCGGCACCCATGAGAACGATCACCACGAAACGGCGACCAACTGGGTCTTGTCAGGGCGGTTCGGCTCGGCGTTCGGTGACCATCCGGCCATCGGTGCCATCGTCGCGCATGAGACGGGATTCTCCGGCATGGTCCCGCCGTATGTCGCGGTGCCGAAGAATCCGTCCTTCACATGGGAACTCGGCAAAAGTGTCTGGCTCGGCGGACGGTGTGAGTCGTTCAAAGCCGGCAATCCCAACGATGCCAACTACCGCGTGCGCGACCTCTCCGCACCCGCCGGCCTGACACCGCAAATGCTGGAGCGCCGCAAGTCGCTGCTCGCCGCGGTGGATCAACTCGCGGACAAGGTAAAAGGCAACGATCAGATTGCGACCTACGATGAATTCAGCCGCAAGGCCGCCGAAATGGTGCTCTCGCCGCAGGCGCAGGCGGCGTTTGGCATTGATAAAGAGGACGCCAAACTGCGCGACGATTACGGCCGGCATGAATTTGGCCAGAGTGCGCTGCTCGCACGCCGGCTCGTGGAGAATGGCGTGCGTTTTGTCACCGTGAACTACGGCGGCTGGGATCATCACGGCGAGATTTTCAAAGGCCTCGACAAAAAGCTGCCGGAGTTTGATCAGGGCTACAGCGCGCTCATTCGGGATCTCGATCAGCGCGGGCTGCTCAAAGACACGCTCGTCCTGACGATGGGTGAATTCGGACGCACGCCGAAAGTGAATGACAAAGCCGGCCGCGATCACTGGGGCCGCGCGGGTTCCATGCTTTGGGCCGGTGCCGGCGTCGCGCAGGGGAAAGTGATCGGTGCCACGGACAAGAACGGTGCCTTTGTCACCGACCGCCCGGTGCGTCCCGCGGATGTCGCATGGACGGTCTATGATGCGCTGGGCATTGATCCGGCGAAGGAACTGCTAACACCCGAAGGCCGCCCGGTAAGTATTCTCGCGGAAGGCGCACCGGTGAGTGAACTCTACGCATGAGGCGCTTTGAAAACCAGGTGGGGAGAGGCTCCTGCCGAGCCCTGACTTTGTTCCTCACCTGCTTCGCAGAAGCCGATGAACCAAAGAAAGAACCCGCCGGTATTACCGCGGTCGAACCCGCCGCGCTCGTTACCGGCGGCACCGCGACACTGAAAATCCGCGGCTTCAAACTTAAGGACGCCACGGAACTCCGCTTTCCCAAAGCGCCCGGCGTGAAGGCGACGATTAAAGAGAAAAAGGATGCGGCGCAGCCCGCCGGCCTGGAGAACAAAGTCGTTGGCGAATCCCAACTCCTTGCGGAACTCGTGCTGCCAGCTGATCAGCCCGCCGGTCCGCTGGAATATGTCATCGTCACGCCTGCTGGCGAAGTGTTAGGCAAGATCCCCGTTCTCGCTGCGGCCAGTGTCGTGGAAGAGAAGGAGCCGAACAACGGATTCCGCGAGACGCAGAAACTGGAGCCAGGGCAATCCCTTCGCGGCAGTTTCCAGGGCGACAAGGATGTGGATGTCTTTGAGTTCGCCGCCAAAGCCGGCCAAAAGCTGAAAGTCACCGTCACCGGCGGCAGCACCCTGCTCATGGATGCGGCGCTCAACTGTTATGATGCCCGCGGCCAGTTCCTCGCGGCCTCCGATGACGGCGAGACCCGCGATCCCGTCCTGACA
>JANNVM010000468.1:0-3975 GCA_031414455.1 Verrucomicrobiota bacterium | reverse complement strand
TGAGTGCGAGCCGGTGCGGGGCGGCGAGATTGCAGGCCGCGATGGCAGTTTGGCTCTGCGGATTCTTGATGGACTGGGCCTCATCGAGAATGACGGCGTGCCATGGCGCGGCCTTGAGGCCGCTCTCCAGCAGGCGGAGTTGCGTGTAGTTGAGGACCACGAGATCAGCCTTCTTTCGCGCGGACTTGATGGTCTTCGCGTCGGCACCGCGCTCCAGCCTGACAACCCGCAGGCCCGGGGCAAAACGTGCGGATTCGCTGACCCAGTTGTCAGCCACGCTCTTCGGACAAACGACAAGTGCGGGCTGTTTCGGCTTCTCCTGCGCCCGCAGCCAGAGGAGCCATGCGAGCGCCTGCACTGTTTTGCCGAGTCCCATGTCATCGGCGAGAATGCCGCCGAAACGGTTCGCGGTGAGATAGCTGAGAAAGTGATAGCCGTCACGTTGATAGGGCCGGAGATCGGCCTTGAGCGTAGCGGGCACCTCCGGCGTGGAGCGGGTGCGAATGTCGGCGGCCGTGCGTTCGATGGCGGCGACGCGTTCCGGCGGCAGCGCCCGGCGGGCGGTGCTGCTGCCGGCGATCTGCAGGGCGTGAATGCGCTGAGGCTGGCCGGTGAAGTCCGCCGTGCTCAGTCCGAGATCGGCGAGTTCTTTCTCCTCTTCCTCCGTGATCACGAAGGAGAGCCGCCGCCAGCCTTTGGCTCCCAGCCTGACAAATCCACCTTTCGCCTTGAGCAGCAGCGCGGTCTCCTCCGCGGTGAGGTCGGCGTCACTGCTGTTGAGGGTCACGCGGAGGTCAAACCAGTCGATGCCGGTGGTGCTTTCCTCGAAATCAAAGCTGAGGCTGGCCTGAACATCCGGCTTGTGAAGTGAAGCGAGCGCAGGGTCGAGTTCGAGCACCACGCCGTCAGGCACCGTGGTGAGCCATGCGGAAAACTGCGCCGGGAAGTTTTTGCCGAGTCGTTTTTCCCATGCGCCGTAGCCATAGCGGGTCACGAGTTCGAGCGCACTGATGATCCCCGGAACGAGCCCCAGAGCGCGATCATCCAGGCGCACGATGCTGCCGTCCGCGCCTCCCTTGTAGGCGGGAAGCGCTTCCCAGCCATAGGTGTTCTTGTAACTGCCGCCCTCGCGTCCTTCGCTGTCCACAGTGGTAAAATTCACTCGCAGCGTATCGCTGCCGCCAAAGACGGTCCCGTCGATTTCCGCCCGCATGAGGACGCGGCGGGAGATGCGGCGGATGCGGCCCGCCACGCGTTCCGGCAGCGGAGCGCCCGAGACGTCGAAAAACGCGGTGCCCTGAGCCGTTTCGAGCGCCGGCGCGGGAATGAGTGCGGCTTTGTCAGGGCCGGTGAGGGAAGCGGCCAGGCCCATCAGCGTGGGACCGGGCAGGACTTGCGTGGTGGTGATGAGGAGCGAGGGGTCGCCGTCCACCGTCGCCATCAGATTCGTGACCGGCGTGCCGTCGGCGTGTTCCAGCGACCAGCGGTAATCGCCCGCGGTGTCCTGCGGTTCTTCGATCCGCCAGCGGGCCGGGACTTCGCCGATGCCAACCGGCGAACCATCCATGCCGATGAAACGATCCGGCGGGAGCTGGCTGTGCATGAGCGCGCGCAGCACCGCGCGGCACGGCTGGTCAACATAGCGCAGCGAAACGGAAGGCTGAGGAATGCGCCGCCATGCGTCCCATACGGAGGCACTGGCGGAATCAAGCTCCAGACGGCCCTCCTGCCATGCGTATTCCCATGCCTGGTAGATGGGGGGCTCCACGGCGATCCATTTTTCGCCGCCAGCCGTGGAGGACTCCATGCGCAGCGTCTTATCCCTGAGGCGCGCACGGAGCACCGGGCTCTGCACTTCCGGCACCGTCCCGCGCTGCGGTTGGCGCTCAAGAAAGCCCTGCCACTGTGCAATGTCCAACTGCCGCTGCCAGTCCCTCACGATGTCATTGATCTCTTCCTGCCGCGTGGCCTCTTTGAGAAATGGCGGCACCGGTATTTTGAGCCGTTGCATCAAATGCATGAGATAGAGCCACCCCTTCCAAATGGTGTCCGGCCGTTGCGGCCAGGGATCGTAATACATGTAGCCCCACCCGCGGGAGCCTGTCGAGACGAGCTTCAGTTCGCCCTCGGAAACGTTGCGCTGTTTGGACGAGTAAAGGCGCTCAATGACGCTGATCGTTTCCAGTTCAGGCCCGCTCAGGTGCCGCCCGAGCCGGGTTGAGACGATCACCGCCAGCGGTTCGCGAAAGGTCAGGGCTTCCGGGGACAGCCCTGGCTCCCCCGGCGGGACGGAGCGCTTCGGTTTGTCAGGCACCTCCGTGGCGCGATTGTCGGCAACGGCATGGATCAACCCGCGCAGCAGGTAGCCATGAACAATGGCGATATATCTGGCGGCATGATCTTCCAGCGAGGTGCGCCAGATCCTCCCGGAGCAGGTGATTGCCGCAGCGGCCTCATCGCCTCCCGGCAGCCTAACCTTCGCGGTCCATGTTTTTCCGCTCACGACGAACTCCGGCGGCCCCCATTGAGCCCATATCTGATTGACCCGCGCCCGCATGGCTTCGGTCAATCCCTCCCACGCCTCTCGCGCCGCACTGAGCGCGGAAGTGGTCATTTGTGGCAGCGCAGGAATGGACATGACTCCAGTCTATGACCAGACCGCGACGCCCGCGCAAGGCCGGGAAGCCGGGAAGGCCCGATTCCCGGAAGGCGTCCCGGGTTTACAATGCCGGGGAACCCTGCCAGACTGACTGCCGACTCATGAGGTCCTCTGCCTCCAGCCATCCTCCGCAGGCTCGTCCGGAATCCTCCGGCGCGCGCGGGGGAATGTTCCCCATGACGCAGTGGTCTGCCATTTCACAGGCCCGCGGCGGGAATGAATCCTAAGCCGTGGAAGGGCTGCGCCGGCTGGCGGTGAACTATTGGCGTCCGCTCTATCTGTACCTGCGGAAACGCGGCGAAAATCACGAGGACGCGTCAGACTCTGTGCAGGGGTTCGGAAATGGCAGGACGGGCCGTGCAGAGTTGCCGGACCGACTACGAAAAACGCGGTCGCGGCGGGTGGTTTGAGTCCCTTGCGGCGGCGCTGCCGGGCGGCGGAGTTCTAAATCCTTATGCCGCACTCGCAGGGGAACTTCCGCCAGCGAAGGGGCCGTCAAGAAAGCCGTCTTTGATTTGCGCGCTACTTTCGCCAACCGCCTTCGCGAGGAAATCCGCGCCACCGTGCGCACCAAAGAAGACGCCGGGGAGGAACTTCGCTACCTCGTGTCCGTGATGAGCGCGCGCTGACTTCTGTCGCTCGCCGGGGTCAGTGGTTTACCTCAGGGAAGTTGCGGATTGGCTCTGTCGCGTTAGCGGCACAGCACACTAGCCGTGGGACTTCACTCCACGGTCTGGAGCTTCTGGAGCGAATGCCAAAAGTAATTTCCGGAATCGAACCGCGGAGCGGTTCTCCATGAATAGCCGGGGGTGGAGCGGTGCGGAACCCCGGGGAACAAACCCGGGAGCCTGAACCCCGAAGGGGTTCGCCAATGCTGCTTGGAGGACGTGGTGCGCATGGGCCTACCCCTTCGGGGTAGATTTCTCCGGCGTAATATTCCGGGGGTAGGCTCGTGCCTCGCCAACCCCCGGCTATTCATGGCAAACCCCTCCGGGGTTCCCCGACCAGGCTTTCCAGAAATGACTTTTGGCAATCACTCTAAATTTCGGACGCATTTGGGGCCAACAAATCGAGAAACCCCAGCACGGCTGCCATCCTTTGTCGCTGACGCGACAACTTCGGGCCTGCGACCGTCATACGATCCACTTTCCTGCAACGGGCAGCCTTGCAGGCTCACGGACGCGAACCACCGGCAAAACCCGGCGCACGGTGCATCCGGAAAAATCGAAAGCGGCAGACGTTGCCGTCTGCCGCTTTCTTTTGGGGGGATCCCGCGTGGGGGGCGAGGGATCGGGGACCACAGTTTATTCCGTCAG
>JANNVM010000467.1:0-8482 GCA_031414455.1 Verrucomicrobiota bacterium | reverse complement strand
CTCGCGGAGGTGGCGGTAGAGAGCGGGATCGGTGTGGATGAGGGACTTCGGGGCGTCGTGCTGTGCGTAGCGGACGAGGGCGGCGAGTTTGGCCCACTCTTTGTTTTTGAAGCACACGTCTATCTCGTCCTGGTGCTCCAGGAGGTGACGGGCGACGAGTTCTTCTTCGCGGGCGTTCATGGCTGGATGGCGGCGAGGCGGGCGACGGGGACGCGGTACGGCGAGCGGCTCACGCAGGCGAGGCCGATGCGGTGGCAGATACTAATTCAAGTGGCGGCCTGTTTCCACTGAGTTCCGGCTCGTCGCGGTCAGGGTGCCGAGGGGGACTTCGATCATGGTGCCGACCTGGCGGTCGAACTTGACCAGATTCTTCGCCTCACCGGAGCGCTTGAGATGCGCGGGATGGAGTCTTCAGTATTCCGATAGATGTTCCCACGTCTCATTCTGGTGGAGCCAGAGGGGATCTGCATTCCGCCGGGCGAATTCGTCAAGACTTATCCCGTCAATGGCCGGCGGGCGTTTGATCCTGACTTGTTTTCCGTTCATGAAAACCGTTTGGAATTGCTGTTTCCGCAACTTATTTGCCGTGCGCTGTGCGGCGGTGAGTTTCTTCTTTGGCCTTTTCACAGGGAGGAGTTATTTGCGCCTTCCGCCGGTCAGAGCGGAATGCATCTCTGCGATGGCTGGGTCTTTGTCGCATCCACAGGCGGATGCGAGGGACAGCAGAGTTTTGAAGGCGGCAAGGTCGGCGCGGTATTGCGCTCCTTTGAGGTCAAACCGGCGGCGTGTCTTTTCGCACACCAGCGTCTGAGGCGATCCCTTGCGGTCCGTCACATGGGTCATGTCCAGTCCGTGGTCTTCGATCTTGCGGTGCAGATGCTGCCGCCGGTCTTTGTTCACGCGGAAGTGATAAACGCGCTCCGCCGGGTTGGCGGAGAACTGCTGCAACTCCCGGCAGTCCGCACAATTGCAGGCGATCTTCATCGGCTGACTCCAGTCCGCCGGCGGTGCCGGTGAGCGGGCGCTGCGGGAAAGAAGAGACGCCGTGCAATGCCGCCACAGGAGTGCTGCCGCCGGTGAGGAACCGGCCTTGTTCCGGATTTTGCCTAACATTGAATCCAGCGCCGGTGTCAGCAGGAGCAGGGGATCGAATATCGCCGGATGTGCCGCCATCACGCTGCCCGCCCGCCCGCCGCCCGCGGGGCCGCACAGCTTTTCCACGGCGACGATCAGTTGCGCCAGCAATGGAGGCGTGAGCCGGTCTTCTTTGTCGAAAGAAGACAGGAAAGAGTGGCGCGACGGCGGGAACGCGTGCGGATCAGCCGGCGGATCAATCTTTGGCAGTGCCTCACAAACTGCTGAGAGCACCGCAACACCCCACGCCGCACCGGCCCCGGGGGCATCAGCAGCCAGCAGACCGAGCAGCTTCACGATGGGCAGCGGGTGCTTTGGCAGTTGTTTCCGCACCACCATGCCGAGGGAGGTGCCCGCTGTCTGCGGATCCATGAGTGCCGCGCTTTCCTTGAGCGCCTCATTCTCCGTGCCGTCATATCCTTCCTCCAGCACGCGCTGAATGAATGTGGTGATCAGATCGCTTTCTCCCAATCGATTCAAGGTCCGCAGCATCTCCGCCCGGCTGGTCCTGCGGGCATCATCGTTGCCCCGAAGCCAGCCGCGCCGGGTTTCCAAAGGCCACTCATCCACCATGCGGCGGGCCAGCGCCTTTACCGTTTTGGCTTCCTGCGCCCAGGCGGCGGACTTCTGCTTCCGGCCCTTCATCAGTGCGGCCACCTGTTTTTTCAAATGCGGCACGACCGCCTCCGGCCCTGCCTGCAGCAGCACCGCAGCCACAGCCCGGGACGGCCACAGCACCAGCACCGCGCGGTGATAGGAACGCTCGTAACTCGCCCCCTCATTTCCCGTCGCTTCTGTCACGCGGTCCTTGTCAGGCTTTTCGCCATCCAGCGCGCCGGCAGGGAACAGTTCGCCTTCGCCCAACGGCACTTCGCCATAAGCCGGACGCTTACCATCCGGCGCGATCCAGGTGTCGATGAACTCATCGCTGTCACAGACATCCGTGATCGCATAGTCACCGCCGCCCGCTTCCTCCCCGTCATCGTCATCCTCACTGTAGCGTCGCGACCAGCGGGATCCTCCGCGCCCGTAGCGACTCGACGAGAAACCATAGGACAACTCCGCGCCGCCCGATTCCTCAATATGCACGATGCCCAAATACGCATCGCATTCCGCCAGTTCCGCGGCCGCGCAGAGGACTACGGCCCGCGCGGAGTCCGCATTTTTCAAGGTGCCGAATGACAACTCCGCCGGGCTGTATTGATGCTCCAGGAGCCACGCCAGCTTCACTGGAGCCGCCGGACCGTCGAACGCGGCCGTGATCAGCTTTGCTGCCTGCTTCGCCGGTCCTGACACATCCGGAGCCGCCAGCGCCGCGCGCTTCTTCCCACGCTGGATCAGATTGTACACCAGACACACGCGGTATCCCTTTGTCACCGGCTTCACTTCATGCTCGCAGTCCGCATAGAAGGCGGCCCACGCCACTTCAGACGGTTCATCCCCGGTCAGACTAACCGCTTGTTCCGCGCCCGCGTGACGGATCACCAGATCCCCGCCTTCGTGCGCTGACGGCAGCGACACCACCAGTGTTCCAAACATGCCCGGCGTTTTTTCGGTATCGCGATGCGACTGGAAAAAGCCGCCCGCATCATAGACCAGCAACTTGTAGAGTTCCGCCGACACCTGTGCGGCCCCGCAACCCATCCCAGCGCAAACCCGCCCGAGCATGTCCGCAAACGCCGCCTCCCACGCCTTGCCTCCGATCTTTACCGCGTCCGGACTCAACTGCCAGACTTTGCGCACCGAAGGATCCACCACCGTCTCCGTGCCGCGTCCGTAAGGAGCCAGTTCTGCCGCAGCCACGATCTCCTTCGCCTGCGATGCGGGTACAGGAAACGAAATCTGTCCCACTCCATGGATCATCAGCTTCGGCAGCGCCACCTCGTCCCGGCCGCAGGCAAAAAATGCTCCTGGCCGCGTTACTTCGCCGAGCACTTTCTCCAGCGCCGACATCCCCGTTCCATATTCAATTTTGATTGGTTCGCGAGCCATGCGCACCCCCTACCGGGCAGAAAATTCCGCTGCAAGAGTAATCCTCCAACACGATAAAGGACAGGCTCGCGGGGATTGAGGAAGTTGTCGCGGAAGAGGAGGTGCCTCGAATCGGATATGCCGGCAGCATGTCTATTTGTATCCGATGATCTCGAAACTCCCGAACACCCGGCAGTCCGATTCGTTGTTAGTAATAATCCTCTTTACCCCTGCGTCTCTGAAAGTGCTGGCCAGTTGCGTATCGAGCAGCCGCTTTCGTCCCAGGCGATGCTCCCGCAACAGGTGGAGAAAATCAACGGTGCTGCGTGCCGTGGGAAAGACGCGCACGACTTCCGCCGCATTCCACCAGCGCTCGGCACGGTTGATGGCATCAACCACCGGCAGCGGCACTGTCAGGCGTTTCGGATCAGTCACCACATGAATGGACTCCCCCAACGTCTGCGGGGCGACGGCGAACTCATCGCCCTGGTTGAGCACACGATCCAGCAGCGCATCCGCCCCCGCGTGATAGACGTGATCACTAACCTCGGCGGCCACGAGGAAATCTGTGTCAATCCCGTGCAGCATCAAGCATGTCTCCAAGAATATCGTCCTGCGCCTCCACCGGTTGAACCGGCCCGCCCGCCGTCGCGGGGCGGCGGTCCCGCAGACTGGTTCCCCGCTCCATGTGCGTCCGCCGGTAAAGCTCCATCGCCTCCCGGATCAATTCGGACGTCTTCCGGTCCACCCGCTTCGAGTAGGCCTGGAATTCCCGGTACACCGGTTCAGAGATGTTGACGGTGATGGCTTTCATACATCGAATGATATGGTTGATGACAATATCGTCAACCCTTCTCAGTCAGAGAGTCGCGTGAGTGCGGCGGTCCTGCCCGCAAAAACTTGGCCAAGTACCCGCCTGTTCAAAAACTCTGCATAATAATCTGACGGCTCCACCGTCGCCGGCAGTCCGCTCACGCCCGCATCGCCAGCTTCTACGATATTCCAGCGCCCGTCCGATCGGCGCGCCACATCAATCGTGATGAACGGACTGTCGAACCGCCGGGCATATTTCTCCCACTGCGAGAATTCCTCCCAAACGCCGCCTCCGTCATCATGCGCTGCCGCGCGCAGCAGTTTCCCCTGCCATTAAAACAGCCGGTATTCCTCAAACACCGTGCGCCCGCTGATCACATCGCGCCCCACCGGCATCAGATCCACAAACTCCCGAAACACCAGCCCGCGATTCATCGACTCCCCGCGAATCCTCACAAACGCTGACACCACCGACTCGAACTTATCCCGCGATGCATGTGCCGGAATGAAACAGGCCTCGTCCCACTTGTGCTTCGCCGACTTCACAAAGTCCTTCCATATCATCGCCCCGCCCGCCAGCGGCCGCGTGATCTCCCAAGCCCGGTCCATGGCCGTCCCTTCCATCCACACCGTCACCGGCGACTCCTCCGCAATCAGCGGCAGCGCCTCCGGCAAATAATGCGCCTGCCATAAGCCTCCGGCGTCACCACCAAATCAATCCCGCGCTCTGCCATCACCGCAAACAACCGCCGATACTGCTCCCCGCGCAGCATCCACCCGCGATACCAACCCAACGCGCGCCGTCCATCCGCCGGCCCGCCCGCCCGCTTTGCGAAATCATAATCCCCGCCCGTCAGCGATTCAAAGCTGATCAACCCGCACTCAAATCCGCACCGCCGCGCCGCAGCGAACTCCGCCGCATACACCTCGTCAGGCTCACGGAGATTAAGGAAGTTGTCGCAGAAGAGGAGGTGCAATGGGTGTATTGGATTTGTTTTTTTCTAGGCGGGCTTACAACCGGCACGTTGCCACCATGGCTTTCCAGAAACAACAAGCCCGCGACGAAGCCCTGCGCCCTGCCCTTCTCCACGCTCTGCGCGAAAAGCGGGAGGCTCTGACCGCACGGCTTCACAAACTCGACTGCCTCGAAGAGGCCGTCTATCGCTTCTACCACCAGGCCTTTAAAGTCTATGCAGGCCGGATCGACACCGAACGCACCGTCGCCCTCCTGCAACGCCTCCTCCCCGACCGCCCGCTGGATGCATGGTTCACTCAAATCATCCGCGAAGACACCGGCCACACCTTCGAACCCGCACACAACGAAACTTGGCTCCCTCATACGCGCCCCATTCCGGAAGTCCTCTTCCACGCCCGCTACTTCCTCCACATGGCCAGCCGTTACGCAGAGGAATTCGGCACCACGCCACAACTCCTGCCGAGCGGCGTCGCGGCGCGGCTCTACCTCTTTGACGTCGATTGATCCCCAATACGAAACCGCCGGCACAGATGCCGCGTCCGCGGACTCGCTCGCGGCGGATCGCCGTCTTACTTATCATCATGAACGCCTCACTCCGCTTCAGCCGCCTCCTCCTCTGCGGGCTGACTTTCCAAATCTGCACCCGTATGGTGAGCGCAGACAATGCGACGCCACGTCTTGAACCTCTGGCATCCTGCGAATGGCGGCGCAGCCTTTACAGCGTTACTTTTTCCGGCGATGGAAAATTTCTCGCCGCGGGCGGCGGCTCGTCGGCAAAGGAGAAGCCAAAGTCTGGAGCGTGCCGGATTTCAAGGAAATCCACCACCTCCGCAAAATGGAAATGACGGTGGAATCTCTGCGTTTCCTGACCGGCAACAGGCTTATCTGCGAAACGTTCTCCAGCCTGTTCCTCCATGACCTCGCTCAACCTGGCAAGGCCCATGGGATAAAGTGGAACGGACATTTGCTCAACAACCTGCCTCTTTCCGGGCCGGAGCCGCTACTCCTAATGAGTGTTGGTCAGCAGGATGAATCGCGGACGTTGCAAGCCATCACTCTGAGCGGTGGACGAAAAAGTGAGATGCCCTTCGGCCTGTTGCCGGATGATCTGATCGTCTTCGCGCAGGATGGTCGCGAGTATCTGCGGGTAACGGCAGCGGACCCATCGAAGGTCTTCGTCCACTCATCCGAAAATGGAGCCGGGCTCTACGAATTGGCGGCCAGCGAACTTACCAACCGGCAACTCAAGCTCGATCAGCGAACAAGATTTGAGGTCAATAATGGTGTGTTCGTGCTGGAGAACCGCAAGTTCGAGCCGTGCTTCCTGCTGGCCTCCAAGTCGCATGGGCTAACGGTTTTACCCTCAACCGCCATCAAGGGCACCTCGCCGGACGGATGGGCACTCTCGCCCGATGGCCGCATCCTGCTATTGCCGGCCAGCAGTTGTTCTTCCGACAATCCAGGGCAACTGGAGATCGTGGATGTGAGAACCGGGCACGTCACGCAAACTCTACCCAATGAAAGTCCTGCTTTCGGCAGCAAAGGATTCAAAGGCCCCGGCGGCTATTCTGCCGTCGCTTTCTCGCCCGATGGGAAACTCACGGCATCGGTGGTGCCGTGGTTTGGAAACGCGCGACTCTACAAAGTCATCGCCCCCGCGCATGAATGAACAGTGCCCGCACTTCGCGGCTCCATCCAGCACCTCAATCTGCCAGCGCCTCCAGTTTCTCCAGTGAGAAGGCATCGCCGCCGCGGAGGAGGAAGCGGGTGATGCATTCGCGGAGGTGGCGGTAGAGAGCGGGGGCGGTGTGGATGAGGGACTTCGGGGCGTCGTGCTGGGCGTAGCGGACGAGGGCGGCGAGTTTGGCCCACTCCTGGTTTTTGAAGCACACGTCTATCTCGTCCTGATGCTCCAGGAGATGGCGGGCGATTAGTACTTCTTCACGGGCAGTCATGGCTGTGAACCAGGACTGGAAGTCACGCTTTGAATGCGACTGCGGGACGCTTGTTATGGGCCTTAGGTTTGACGGTACGGGATGTTCCCGATGACAGCTTACCGGGCTTGAATGCAACCGCCCCCCGCTTCGATCCGAGGGAACCGGGGAAGTTCACGTCGGTGGCGTAGAAGGCATGCACTTTGGCTTTGATTTGTGCTTTGGTCATGCCGGTGATAATCACCTCAGTGGGGAAGAACGCAAGCCCGTCGCGGGCAGGTCGCCACTACTCGTCTTCCGGCTCTTCCGCTGCCAGTTGAAGGGCCACGTCGAACTTGTCTGAAAATCCGCGAAGCAATGCTCCTTCAATAGAGAAATGATCCTTCACGGGCCGCTTAAACAGATCTTCATACCAAGCAGCTGATCCCTCCGTGGCCTCACCCCAGATCAAGGGAACCTCCAGAATTCGCGCGAGTGCAACGACGCTGATCAGCAAAGCGTATCCAACCCCTTTCTTCACCACTGCCACCTTGCCGCTGATTGATGGATGCGCATACAAGAAGTCCATAAAGATGTGATGGCACCAAGTGCGCCGGAGCATGACTTCGCCGAGGATTCCACCGGTAAACCATGGCGCAGACAAGCTGAGGAAAAAGCAAAATTCGCCTTTGGGATCGTTCGCAATAAGCGCTGACAGTTCTTCTAGGGATGTTGCCGCAGTTCCGGTAGTAACGTAGTGCTTCCATCTCTTTGCGGCCAGTCGTGAAAACTCAATACTGTCCCGTGCCTTTGAAATCAATCCCAGCTGATCCTGAGTAGGGGCTGCGATTTCACTCAATGCTCGCGGCATACGCCACCGTGCAGCTTTGCTGATCTCACCGGTTTCGGCCATCTGAACGGAAACCCGCCGGAAGCCATCATCATCATCGACGGGGATAAGTAAACGCGCTGGAAACATGGCGGTTTGAAAAAGGCCGCCGGGTTTCCCCGGCGGCCTTCGTAATTGAAGCGGTTACTTCTTCTTGCCCTTCGCGGGGGCAGCCTTGGCGGCGGCGCGTTTTTCCTCGATGGCGGCCTGGGCGGCGGCGAGGCGGGCGACGGGGACGCGATAGGGGCTGCACGAGACGTAGGCGAGGCCCAGCTTGTGGCAGAACTTCACGCTGTCGGGGTCGCCGCCGTGTTCGCCGCAGATGCCCAGCTTGATGTCAGGGCGGGTCTTGCGGCCTTTGGCGACGGCGATTTCCATGAGCTGTCCGACGCCGGTGGTGTCGAGGGTGGCGAAGGGGTTCTTCTTGAACACTTCGTTCTCGGTGTAGGGCATGAGGAAGTTGCCCATGTCGTCGCGGCTGATGCCAAGCGCGGTTTGCGTGAGGTCGTTGGTGCCGAAGCTGAAGAACTCGGCGTTCTGCGCGATCTCATCAGCGGTCAGGGCGCCGCGGGGGACTTCGATCATGGTGCCGACCTGGTAGTCGAACTTGATCTTCTTCTCGGCCATCACCTTCTTCGCAGTGGCGTGAACGATTTCGGCCTGGAGGTCGAACTCCTTCTTGAAGCCGACGAGCGGGATCATGACTTCCGGCTTCACCTTGATCTTCTTCTTCGCTACGTCCGCGGCGGCTTCGAAGATGGCGCGGGCCTGCATTTCGGTGATCTC
>JANNVM010000466.1:0-2002 GCA_031414455.1 Verrucomicrobiota bacterium | reverse complement strand
CCGATCTGGACTACGCGCTCGTGCCATCTATCGCCAACGAAGCCCTGGAAAAATGGAGCGTCGGACTCTTCCGCAAGATTCTTCCACGCCACGTCCAGATCATCTTCGAGATCAACAAGCACCACCTCGAAAAAGTCGCGGCTCAGTGGCCCGGCGATATGCACAAAATGCAGGTTCTCTCACTGATTGAGGAGGGCGACAGCCAGATGATCCGCATGGCTCATCTCTCCGTCGTCGGGAGCCATTCGGTCAACGGAGTTGCGGCGCTGCATACCCGGCTCCTCAAGAGTAATTTGTTCCCTGAATTCGACGCTTTTTATCCCGGCAAATTCAACAATAAGACCAACGGCATCACTCCCCGCCGGTGGCTGCTGGCCTGCAACCCTCAGCTCGCGGATCTCATTACTGCCAGGATCGGTCACGGCTGGGAACGCAACCTCGACCTTCTGCGCGGGCTCGAACCTTTTGCCGAAGACCCGGAATTTCAGAGCGAGTTCATGGGGATCAAGCATTCAAACAAGATCGATCTCTCCCGCATCATCAAAACGCAGTGTGGAGTCGTCGTGAATCCCGCGGCGATCTTCGACGTCCAGATCAAGCGGCTTCATGAATACAAGCGGCAGCATCTCAATCTGCTCCACATTCTCGCCCTCTACCGCCGCCTGCTTCAGGATCCTTCGATGGACATCGTTCCCCGTGTTTTCATCTTTGCAGCAAAGGCCGCTCCCGGCTACGAAATGGCTAAATGCATCATCAAGGCCATCAATTCAGTCGCGAAGGTCATCAACGCCGACGAACGAATCGCCGGTAAAATCAAGGTCGTTTTCCTGCCCAATTACCGCGTCTCGCTTGCCCAGCGGATCGTCCCCGCCGCCGATGTCTCGGAACAAATATCGACCGCGGGCAAGGAAGCCTCCGGCACCGGCAACATGAAGCTTTCGCTCAATGGGGCAATAACCATCGGCACGCTCGATGGAGCAAATGTCGAGATTCTTGAAGAAGTCGGACCCGACAACCTCTTCGTCTGCGGGATGACAGTTGGGGAGGTCGCACAACTTCTGGAAAATGGCTATAACCCCGCCGCGTATTTGGAGAGGGACGAGGAACTGAAAGCCGTCGTCGATTGGGTCGGCTCCAACTACTTCACCCCTGACGAACCACACGGAGTGCTCAGTATGCTGCGCGACAACCTCATCTACAGCGACCCGTTTCTTTGCCTGCCCGACTTTCGCAGCTACAGTGACGCGCAGGCCCGCATCGATCTTGCCTTCCGTGACAGGCCGCGCTGGGCGAAGATGTCGATTCTCAACACTGCCCGCATGGGCAAATTCTCAAGCGACAGAACCGTCAGTGAATACGCGAGCGAAATCTGGAAACTGAGACCCGTGCATGTTTAGGCTCTGATCTCAGTCCCGGAAACAGGGCGGGCAAAGCCTATCCCGACTGCGCGATGATCTGCGCGGCTCAGAGGCGGTGACTGAACGGGCGGAGGTCCGTGCCTCCGCGCCGGCTGAAACCTGAACCGGACCACTCAGTAGGATGCGCCGGTGATTTCGTTGGCGAAGCTATTGATTCGACTGATTATTTCCCGCGCCTCGGCATCCCCAATGCCCTGGTCTTCAATGGTCGCCAGCAGATGGTCCACAAAGAGGCTGAAATGCCGTGCGTTGATGCCGCGTCCATGATGGACGTAGGCGAGAGGGCGGCCGGAGTAAGTTACAGGGCCGCCGAGGGACATCGTGAAGAATTCCTTCTGCATGGAATGGAGATGCGCAACGGGCGCATTCCTGAAGAACGGCTCGAGTTCCGGATCGCGCATGACGCGGGCGTAAAAGGCGGTCACAAGCGATTCGACGCCGGCCTCACCGCCCAGCTTTTCATAAAGTGTGGAACTGTCACTCATAGCCCGGGAAACAGCACGAATAATGCCATCCGGCTGGTGAAGAAAGCCCCGGACTCCGCCCGTCAGTCGCTGGCAAAACTTCTCACGGGGCCGGACGAC
>JANNVM010000465.1:0-10282 GCA_031414455.1 Verrucomicrobiota bacterium | reverse complement strand
CACTCGCGATCCTTTACTGGATAAGGCTTCCCGCTGTGAATGACGGGAGTGACGGGCAAAAAGCAAGTTGCGGGGGATTTGGTGTTTTCGGCAGCGCGGGGTGACTTTGGGGACGGGAGACCGCGGAAATAAGGGACCGGTCGGAAATGTGAATAAATTTCTCGTCGGGCACGGGGCGGGGGTGGCAACGGGGGTGGCTGTGGGGTTATGGGAGGGCTCTGAGTTTCTCCGCGTCAATTTCAACGGTCCCGGCATCCATGCGGATTTCCCCCATGATGCGGCAACCGTTGCGGCAGTCGGGGCCGCGGGACCGGCATTCACGACAGAAGCGAGCCAAGCCGTTCCATCGCGGCGCGTTGGTCGCCAAGGTCAAGATGGAGGTAGCGGCGGTGTATCTCATCGCTGCCATGCCCGGCCATTTCCCGGCGCACATCCGCCGAAACATCGGCGCGGCTCAGCCGGGTAACGAAGGTGTGGCGCAAGCTGTGAAAGCCCAGACGCTGAACCGACCGTCCCTTTGTTTTCCCCTCCGCCGCTGGCAGCGCCTCGCGGGCCGCGCTCGATGTAATGCCCGCAGCTTTCATCACTTTGGTAAAACCAAGGCTCAGCCCGCACTCGCTGCCCTCCACACCGCCCCCGGAAACCCGCCCGGTCAGTGAGGGAAAGAGAGGCGCGCCGGCATCAGCAGGCAGCACGTCCGCCAGCCAGCGAACCAAATCAGCATGAAGCGCGACAACAGTTTCCCGGACGCTGCTGCGCTTCCGGTGCGAAGTCTTGCGCGCCCGGTAGATCAGGCAGCCGCGCGCCCGGTCTATGCTGCCGTGTGTAAGGTTTGCCGCGTCTTGCAGCCTCAGCCCGGCGTGTGCGCCAAAGAGGATCATGCCCCGCCACTCGACATCAGCCGCGGCAAGGAGCGCGCCCAACTGCGCATCTGTGAACGGCTCGCGCTCTGCGCACTCTCCGTTGAGGAAGTCCACGGCCTCAGCGGGATTCGACTGAATCAGCCCGCGGCGGCGGGCGGTATTGAACACGCCCCGCAGGATCTTGTGTGAGTAATCCGCTGTGGAGTGAGACTTGCCCTCAGTGAGTTCCTGATTGCGATAGCGCTCGATATCCGATGCGGTCACAAAGCCAATACTGGCGGCGGCCCTCGCCGGTCCGATCATCTTGAGGAATCCTGTCAGCACCGGCTTATAACGCCCCAGAGTAGCCGTCCCGGCCCGCGCGGCATTGCCTCCCTTTGCCGTCGCCGCGGTCGCTTTGGAGTCTGTCCACTCTGCAAAGTAGTCCTTCACACTGCGCGAGTCTATGCGCTCGCCGTTCACCTTTTCCAGTATGTCAGAAACGACCTTCCGCGCGCGGTCACTAGTAAGTGTGCCGGACCGTGCCTGCCTCGCGGCAAATTCCCATTCATGCGCGAGCGTCAACGCATCCCGCTTCCCTGTCTTCTTTGTTGTCCGCCACATCACACGCCCGTCAGGACCGGAGAATTTTGCGATCCAATAAGGCGAGCGATTTTTTTTGACTACATGGGCCATACTTAGCCTTGGTAGGAGTCAAAAGTTCTACTAAAAGTTCTACCGTAACATGCTGTATTTTGGTGTTTCATGGTAATTGTGAGTGTTGAAAATCAACAACTTACCTATGAAACTAAAGGCCCTGACAATTACCCCCGTTCTATCCGTTGAACTATGGAGCCATTGAGCCGCCGGCCGGGTGCATCAGCCTCACGCCCCTCCTGCGCAAGAGAAATACCATCATTCCCTTCCCCGTGTTGGGCTTCGTCACTCCAATAACATGTCCGCCGGTAGCGGCGCGGCGCTGAGGGACCGACTGCCTACGCAAAACCAGATCCGTGCGTGGGTCTCAATCAACAGGCGTATCAACTGAAATCTTCGAAGTCCTCCACCGGCTCCTCAAAATCCGCCGTCATCACGATCTTCCCGCGCAGACAGCCACAGCCCTTCAACCCCGCCTCCGCCACCCGCTTCTCCGTCGCGGCCACCGGCTCAAGTTCCGCTTTCACCCGAATGGAGCGATTTTGCCAGGCCGCAGGCACCGGCAAATGCAGAGTGCCGTCGGCAGCGCGAGAGAGGCGCGCGCCGGCTCCCCCCTCCCCGATCCGGCCAGAGATCCCACCTGAGGAAAGCAAATGGAGTTCTGACAAAATCCCTGGATTCGCTTTTCTGCCGCGCCATGCTCTGCGCCGTAATCATGCCAGACGTGAATCCTACTTCCGGGGAGCAACCCACCGTGGTTCATCCCGTCACGTCCAGGGAGGCGGGTGCGCTGCTGGCGGCGGGGATGGCGGCGGCTCCGCGGCCATGGGGACAATGGCCCCACCCGAAGCCGTCCGAACTGGCGGCACAAATGGAGGGCTACGGCGTGGAGGAACTGCTGGGCCGCGGGGGCATGGGAGCGGTCTATAAAGGCCGGCAACATGCGCTGGACCGCAGTGTGGCTATCAAAGTGCTGCCGCGGGAGTTGAGTCTGGATGCGGAGTTCGCCGGGCGCTTTCACCGCGAAGCCCGGGCCATGGCCCGACTGGATCACCCGGACATCGTGAAACTGCTGGACTTTGGCCAGACGCGCGACGGGCTGCTGTTTTACACGATGGATTACGTGGACGGCGGCGATCTGCGGCGACTGTTGAAGGAACGGGGCACGCTGCCGCCGCGGCGCGCAGCGGAGATCGTGCGGGACGTGTGCGGGGCGCTGGAGTGTGCGCACGACCGCGGCGTCCTGCACCGCGACATCAAGCCGGCCAACATTCTCCTGACACGGGATGGACGGGTGCGCGTGGCGGATTTCGGACTCGCCCGCATGGCGAACACCGGCGTGGACTCCAGCACCACGCTGCCCGGCGCGGTGCTGGGCACGCCCGAAAGCCCTTCAGGAAAATGCGGAGGCGCGCTGCCCGGGAGCCGGCGCCATGCGCGCGGCGCTGGAGGAAATCCTGCCAGGCCGCGAGACTGGCGGCAGCCGGCCTGCGGCCCCCGGGGCGGTGGCGTTGCTGTGCACTGCGTTGCTCATGGCCGGCGCGGCATGGCTGCTGTGGCAAACGAAAATCTGGCGCGACCTGGCAGCGCATGTCCGGGCCGTGGTCATCGGGTTCGCGGCCCCGGTGGATGCCGCGGCGGCGGAGCGTATCGTGCTTGTCGATATCAGCCGGCTGAAACCAAAGACGCAGGCCGGCGACGGCGGCGAAGTGAATGCCACACCGCGGGACAAACTGCTGGCTCTCATCACCGCCATCGGCGCGGCGCGCCCGCAGGCCATCGCCGTGGATATTGATTTCAGTCCGCTGGAGGATCACCCGGAGCAGCCTTACACGCCGGAGGATCCCAATTTCCTCCGAGCACTGCTGCGCCTGCGTGCAGAGACGGGCATCCCTGTTTTTGCCGGCGTGTGGCGGCACGATGCCGGCGGGCGGGAGCAGTGGCTGGGTGGTGCTGAATTTGCGCCGCTCGCTGCGGGTCTCGGCATCGCACGGGAGGAAGAGGATCCTGTAGAGCGGTTGCCGCTGACATTCGTTTCCGCCGCCGACGGCGCGACACTGCCGTCGCTGAGTCTCGTGCTGGCGCAGGCCGGCGGCGCGACCGCGCCGGAGGATGGCGCAGCGGCATGGTTCCGGCGGCGCGTGACCGGACCCTACGAGGCCGGCCCGGTGACGGTGACGGAATACACCGCCAATTTCACCGCGCTGGCGCCAATGATAAAGCAGCGCGTCAGCGGCAGCACGCCGGAGGAAATTCCCGGCCTGCGCGAACATCTTCACGGAAAGCTGGTACTGCTCAGCGATGCCGACCTCTCACAGCGTGCCGACCCGTTCACCCTCCCCGCACACCGCAACGAGCCGGTGCCCGGAGGATACGTCCACGCCTGCGGCACGGCCTCACTGTTAAGCGGTGCGCCCGCCGCGCTCACCACCGCCGGGCGCTTCCTCGCAGGCGCAGGCTTCATCGCGCTGCTCATGGGCGGCTTCGCCCTGGTGGAGCGCCGCGTGCGTCTCGGCCGCGGGCGGATCAATGAGAAATTCGCCGGACGCGCCGCCGTGCTCGCCGCCGTCGCGCTCGCCGTCATTCTCTTCATGCGGCTGGGCCGTCTCGCGTGGACAGATGTGATCTATCTGAGCGCCGGCCTGCTTCTCCTGCAGCCGCTCGCAAGGCACCTTTCCGCCGCCGCGAAAGGCATCTCGACAGCATGGCGAAAAGGGCTGTACAGCCTTGGAATCGGTAGCGGAAGCCGCATGGTCGCGGGTGCGGCCGCCAACCCGCGGACTGCGCCGAAAAAACCCGCTCCCAAAAAGAACGGCTTCGGGCGCCGCGGCGGACGCGAATCGGCGACGGAGGAAATGGAGGAACGTATCGTCCCCTGAGATTATCAGCCAACAAAACCCACCGCACCCGGCCGACATGAAAACCAAAACCATTTTCCTCCTCGCGGCAACGCTGCTGGCAGCCGCCGCTTTCGTGATTTGGCTCACGCGGCGTGCGCCGGTGAAAAACAGCGAGAGCGGCACCGGCGCAACCCGCGTAAGCGAGCCACCGCGGAGAGAGGGTGAACCTGTAATCCCATCGACAAAACCTCCCTTACCGGATCCCGCCACTCCCCCCGGCGTCAGATCGAATCCTGACGAAACTACCCCGTCGCCGGTTGAGCCTGGCTTTGGCCGCCGCGGCGGGCGCGAAGGACAGGATCCGCCACCGCCGCCCTCACCGCCGCCGTAGCGATGGGCTTACCGTCAGCCCTCCTGCGTAAAACGGTCATTCTCTCATTGCCTAATCGTTAGGTCCGCCTCCCCGCGGTTATCCTGAAAAGAGTGATGAACACCACGGATAGCGCGGATGACACGGATATATTGAGAAGGTTGCAGAATGCCGGCCCTTAACCCACAGGGTGAACGGGTCTTCATGCGGAAGCTGCTGATCATCTGCGTTATCCGCGCTATCCGGGGTCCTCATTCCTCCCTTTAGCTTAATTCCTCCGCGAATACGGAACAATACGTTGGTAACTTTTGTTTGGTTTTCGTGCATGATGAGGTGCCGGTTTCAGGGACCGGCGCAGGCGGCCCGGGAAACTTCTACCAGGAATGTTCTCCGGGCCGCTCTGTTTTCTTTCCAGCCGGATGGATAGGCCTGTGGCCGTGGCCGCCATGCCCGGCGAAACCGACAACCTTAACCCGGCGAAGCCGGAGCCAAACGAAGCCGGCCTTTGCTCTACAGAGATCCCCTCGATCAAAACGCATCCTGCGGTAAATAATCAGCACGTGCGTACTCAGCCGATCCACGGTTCGGATTGCGCTGCGTGACTTGGATCCGCATCATCCGCCGCCGGGGATCCTCCCGGCCCATGTAGTAAAAATGTTCGAATTCCGCGCCGTCAGGCAGGGTCACTTCCGTCCGCGAAACCATGATGGTCCGGACTTTCTTCGAAAGCAGCGTCAGATCACCCAGCGGGGTCTCCTGCTCAAAAAAATGACACACCTCGTCGCTCCCGCAGTAATACATCGCCTTGGGGTAGAATCCCGAAGTGTCCTGAATCTTTTTCAGATCCGTGACTTCCGAGTAGGAGGCACAGCCGGTGGACAGACAGCAGACAATCAGCGCAAGGCCCGCGGAGAATACCCTGGTGCCCTGCACCCGCCAGCGGCTGATGCTGCTGCCTGATTCGTTCCTCGAAACCTTCCCGCGGTCTTTCGTGCCTTCAGACGCAGGACCGTTCTGTTGCAGCCTTGGCAATGTTGCGATGGCGTCGCGGATTTCATTTAAAGCAGGGGTCATGGGAAATGGATGCACCAGTTAGCCAGCCGGGTCAATATTCGCTTCGCCAGGCCGCGCTTTTTTGCCGTGCGCCCACGCACCCCGCAATCCTTCACGCCGTGGCGGAATCCAGAATGTCCCGGTGTGATTACGTCGCGCGACGACGCCCTGAAATCAGCACAGTCGTTCATTCACTCCCGCGGGCCTGAAAGTCTCAGGATCGAATTCCCCACCAAGCCAGTCAATCAAACCCGCCCGTTCCGGGTGCTTCTTGTCCTTCATCGCGACGCAAAGGTTTTCGTAGCCGGGAATCCCGCCGCAGTCCTCCGGCGGGCAGGCCCGTGCTCCGCCCGTGCAGCACGGCACGGCACCGCTCCATTCCACATTGGTTTCCATCACCTTGATCTGATGCTCCCACGAGTCTCCGAAGTCATAAGTCCAGTGACACTTGTCGCCTTTCTTTTCGAGCACCGCCTCCACGGAAAACTTGCCGGCATCCTTCAACTCATCGTCCATGTCATCATCATCCATGCCGAAAGGATTGGCCGGACGGTAACTGGTCCGCCCCTTTCTGATCTCGTGCATGTGCCCGCCCATCCAGCCCATGCCCGGGATCAGCATGTCAGAGAAGTCTGACAGGTTCATCGCCGGATCCACCAGTAACTCCCGCCACACTGGTGGCTCGGTATAGAGGAGCGTGACACGAATGCGCATCGGAGGGCCGGCGACACGCTTGGGTGATGGCTTTTTGGCGACTGATTTGCGGGCGGGCATGGTGGCGGATGGGCGGTGTGTAGAATGGGGTGCGAGTGGGGCGCGCATGCACCGATCTATGACTTCCGCGACTCGAACTCCAGCCGGAAAAGTTCCAGCAGGTGAAGGTCCAGCCGGTCCTTCATCCGGCCACTGGCCTTCTTGCTGGCAATGATGTCCCGCAGATTGGCGACGGGAAAGATGTCCTCCTGCACAGCCCGTGATCTGGCTTCGGCGAAACTCTCGATCCCGTCTGGCGCGAAGATCAGGTCCAGATCAAAGGGGCCGCTCTTCAACTGCACGAAATCCTTCCCGCGAATAATCTCTGTCTCCGTCACTCCGTCGAGATCGAATCCCAGCGCAGCCAGCGCCCCAACGATACGGCGTCCGTTCTCCTCCGATTTCTCAGGGAATACATCCACATCCTGCGTCGTCCCCGGATAACCCAGCAGGATGGCACCGCTCTTGCCGATGAAGAGATAGTTCACTCCGGCGGCGTTGAAAGCCTTCGCCACTTGCTGCGCCTGCAACGGGTCGAATGGCAGGCGCTCGTTCATTCCGCGGGAGCAGGCTGGAATCCAAGATACGCCGGCAAATGCTTCGCGCACCACTCGCGGTACTCCCGCGTGCTGTCGAAGACGCGCACCCCCGGCGTGTCCAGCACCGGACGATGCACCCGGCACCAGCCATACTTCATCCGCGCCTCCAAAGGCCGCGCCATCTGCCGCCGGCACTGCTCGCGGAAGGCGAGGCCGTCGGCTTCATCGCGATCTGATTGGTCGGGTGAGTTCATGCCGCAGAATGCACCCGCATGTGGACAGGTCAATTGAAGCCGCACCGGGGCGAGACAGCAAAGCCCGGGGTAAAGCGCGCCGCGCCGCAGCCCCGGGTTGCTCACCGAAAACCCACCCAGCCCTGAAAGGGCGGGGCAACCCGCGGACGACACAGTTGCCCCCCTTTCAGGGCTTGCTCGTTTGTTCGGCGTTACCAGGGGCAGCGCTCCTTGCGTCGCTGGCCTTTGGCTTTGGTGCCTTGCCCCGTGGGGGTAGCCAATACCTAGCGGAGTGCAGGCGATGGTTCAATCTGCGTAATCCACCCGCACTGTTCCGTTGCCGGCATCGTGGAATCGAATGCGCGATGGATTAAAGGGGCCGTGCTTTTCCTCCCACCGTTCTCCTGCGGACTTGCGCGGAGTTACCGCGGCCCGGCCAGAAAATGAATCAGGTGCTCGGAGGCGGATTTTCCGGCGCTGGTCATCATCCTGACCTTCGTATTCTGACCTCCCATACTCCATTCCGGGAGGCATGGAGATTTGTGTTCTGCTGACCACGAACTTATGAACGCCATCACCTATGCCGATGGGAAACCCCTCGAAAGGTTGATCCTGCTCGAAATAGTGACTGTCCTTCGTGCTGCCGCAGTAGAAGAGCGACTTCGACATGAAGCCCTCGGTGTCCTGAATGTCCTTCAATCGCTTCACGGAAACCGGTCTGCTGGCGCAGGAGGCCATGAGGCATATCGCCGCGGTCAAAATGAGACCGGCGATTCCGGGTTTCATGGCGGTAGCTAATTGGGTTGAAGGGGCCGCCGGGACGGACGGCGCTCCCAGGTTACGAGTGATACTCCTGCAGCGGCTTCACCTCCAGCTTGTTCTTTTGCAGGCTCCCGATGGCGTGAGCGGCGGCTCTGGCGCCGCGCAGCGTCGTCTGGATCGGCGTTCTCGTGCTCACGCTCGTGGAGCGGATGAGGACTTCGTCTTTCTTGGTGACCTGCTCGCTCGGGGTATTGATGATCATGGCGATTTCGCCGTTCTTCATCATGTCGAGAATATTGGGGCGGCGGCCTTCGGCGATTTTGTGGACTTTTTCGCAGGGGACGCCGGCGGCTTCGATGGCTTTCTTCGTGCCTTCGGTGGCTACCAAAGTGAAGCCGAGATCGTGGTATTCTTTGGCGATGGCGGCGATGCGCGGCTTGAGGCGGTCGGAGACACTGATGAACACTTTGCCTTTGAGCGGAAGGGCGTTGCCGGCGGCCATCTGGCTCTTGGCGAAGGCCATGGCGTGGTCGGCGTCTATGCCCATGACTTCGCCGGTGGATTTCATTTCCGGGCCGAGGGCGATGTCTATGCCGGGGAATTTGGAGAACGGGAAGACGGCTTCCTTCACGTTGAAGTGTGTGGGGATGATCTCCGTGGTGAAGTCGAGCGTCTGGAGCGACTCCAGTTTCATGTCGGTGAGGCCCTGACGTTTCAGGCCGTGGCTGGCCATGATTTTCGCCGCGTATTTGGCAAGCGGGCGGCCGATGGATTTGGAAACGAAGGGCACGGTGCGGCTGGCGCGCGGGTTCACTTCGATGACGTAGAGCACTTCGTCCTTCACGGCGAACTGGATGTTCATGAGGCCGATGACGTTCAGCGCCTTCGCCAGTTCCTTGGCGGCGCGCATGATTTCCACTTTGATCGGCTCGCTGAGGCCGAAGGCGGGAATGACGCAGGCGCTGTCGCCGCTGTGGACGCCGGCCTGTTCGATGTGTTCCATGATGGCGCCGACCACGGTGGTCTCGCCGTCGGAAATGACGTCCACGTCCACCTCGGCGGCGTCTTCGAGAAAGCGGTCCACGAGCACCGGGCGCTCGGGCGAGGCCTGCACGGCATTGCGCATGTAGTGGCGGAGTTCGTCGTCGCTATAGACGATCTGCATGGCGCGGCCGCCGAGCACGAAACTGGGGCGCACGAGCACCGGATAGCCAATCCGCTGTACGATGGCCACGGCTTCGTCTTCGTTCACCGCGGTGCCGCTGGGGGCCTGATTGAGTTTCAGGTCGTCGAGGAGTTTGGCGAAGAACTTGCGGTCTTCGGCCAGCTCGATGTTCTTCGGCGAGGTGCCAATGATGTTGCAGCCGGCTGCTTCCAGCCCCGCCGCGAGGTTCAACGGCGTCTGGCCGCCGAGTTGCACGATGACGCCCCAGCACTGCTCGTTTTCGTAAATGTTCATCACGTCCTCGAACGTGAGCGGCTCGAAGTAGAGGCGGTCGCTGGTGTCGTAGTCGGTGGAGACGGTCTCGGGGTTCGAGTTCACCATGATCGTCTCGAAGCCCATTTCCTTCAGCGCGAACGCGGCATGAACGCAGCAGTAGTCGAACTCGATGCCCTGACCGATCCGGTTCGGTCCGCCGCCGAGGATCATGACTTTGCGCTTTGTCGAAGGCCGCGTCTCGTTCTCCTCGCCGTAAGTGGAGTAATAGTAAGGCGTGTAAGCCTCGAACTCCGCCGCGCAGGTGTCCACGAGGCGGTAGGTGGGGATGACCCCATATTTCTTCCGCCCGGCGCGGATGAGGTGTTCAGGGACGCCGAAGAGGTGTCCGATTTGTTTATCAGAAAAACCCATCCGCTTCCACTTGAGCATGGCTGTACGCAGCACTTCCCCTTTCTTCTCCTCTGTGCGCTCCGCTTCCGGAAGTTGATTGATGAGCGCCTCGCCTGATTGAGTCGGGATCTCCTTCTCTGCCACGACAATGTCCTCAATGTTCCGCAGGAACCAGGGATCAATCTTCGTCAGCTCGAAAATCTCCTCCACGGTGTAGCCTTCGCGGAAGGCTGTGCCCAGCCAGAAGATGCGCTCGGCATTCGGGATGCTCAACTTCCGCACGATTTCCTCCTTCGACGGATTCACCGGGTCTTTGCCATCCGCACCGAGTCCAGCGCGTCCCGTTTCCAAACTCCGCAGCGCCTTCTGCAAGCTCTCCTTGAACGTGCGCCCGATGGCCAT
>JANNVM010000464.1:0-20922 GCA_031414455.1 Verrucomicrobiota bacterium | reverse complement strand
TCCGCCGGGAAGGAAATGGCACATCGTACCGACTTCACGCGCGGTCCCGCAGGCGCTGGGCTGGCCCGTTAGGGAGGTGGGGGCGTCACCGGGCCGGCCAAAGTGTCCGCTGAGCAGGTGAATGCCGTGGCAGAGGCGGTTGGCGTTCGTGCCGCGCGAGTGCTGGTTGAAGCCCATGCACCATGTGCTCGTAATGCGGATGTCCTTTCTCCCAAAAAGATCCGCCAGCATTTTGATTTTCTCCGCCGGCACGCCGGAGAGTTTCTCGACATGCTCCGGCGTGTAGGGCTCCAGCGCGGCCCTGTATTCATCGAAGGTCATCGCATCGCCCTGCAGCGGCGCGTTGGGCGTTGCCGCCGGGTCTTTTGGCGCCTGGCGGAAGTTGCAGAAACGCGCGACAAATTTCGCATCCATCGTGCTGTTTTTGATGAGCAGATGCGCGATGCCATTCATGATGGCGAGGTCGCTGTGCGGACGAAACTCGAGGTAGTGATCTGAGAACTCCGTTGTCCGGGTGCGCCGCGTGCCGATATCAATGAGCGTTACTTTTTCCCCGCGGGTGCGGCGGTCAATGACGCGGCTGAAGAGCACCGGGTGCATCTCCGCCATGTTGTTGCCCCACATGATGAGCACGTCGCACTTGTCGAGATCGTCGTAACAGCCCGCAGGCTCGTCCACGCCATACACACTGAGAAAACCGGTGACGGCGCTGGCCATGCAGAGCCGGGCATTCGGATCAATGTGATTGTTGGAGAGCCCGCCTTTGATGAATTTATTCGCTGCGTAGCCTTCCGGGATGGTCCACTGCCCGCTGCCGTAGATGGCAAACTTGTCGGGTGCCGCCATGACCCGCTGCGAGATGGTTTCGATGGCCTCCTCCCACGAAATCGGCTCCAGCACACCATTCTTTCGCAATAGCGGCTGCGTGAGACGGTCTTTGCCATACAGCGCGAGGCCAACGTGATAGCCCTTCACACAAAGCAGGCCCTTGTTCACTTCGGCGAGTTGGTCGCCCTCGATCGCGACGACGCGTCCGTCTTTCACACCGACACGAACGTGGCAGCCGGTGCCACAGAACCGGCACGGAGCCTTGTCCCACGAGATGCCGTCGGCAGGAGGCGGTTGTGGGGCGGGAGCGGCGGGCTGCTGAGCCCTGGAACGGGCGGCAGCGGTGGCGGCGGCGAGTGCAGAGAGCTTTTGAAAGTGGCGTCGGGTAAGCATGGCAGTTAAGAGAATTTCAATTCATCGCCGGCCGGTAGAGGGGAGGCGGGTTCTTCGCCGGATTCGAAGTTCACATGCACGACGTCCACAAAGGCCACGCCCGGCTGCGCGGCGATCCAGTCATGCAATTCCCGGCAGCCCGCATCATCGTCCGCCTCCACCGCCACCGGCAGCCAGCGGCCGGCGGCTTCTCCGACTGTTAGTGAGGCATGCCGGCAAAGGCCCGCCGCCACCTCTGAGGCAGAGGCACCGGTTTCAATACTCAGGATTAGTCCAACGGCAGGCATACGGGAATGACACGCCGATCCTGGCATTCGCCGCAGCCGCGTCGCTTCATATCCTGGCATTGGCGGGGCGCATATTGCGGCGGGCCTTGCCGCGTGTTCCCCGGGAGGGACTCAGAATTTGAGGCCGGACATTAAGTAAAAGAAGTCCGCGTCGTCGCCGGCACCGGTGTCATCAAGGTAATCGCCAGCAAAAAAGTGGGAGTAGCCGGCGGTGAGGACGCAGTTTTTGGAGACGGTGTAAGTGAGCAGGGTGTCCAGTTCGGTGCCGGCGAATGGCGAGGCGTCAGGGCTGGCGGGCCGCACGGCGGTGCGGCCGTTGGCGCGGCGCCACGTGTCGGAGGTGTCAGCCAGCCAAAAACCGTGAAAATCCACGACGGCAGTGACCTTTGGTGACGGCTTGGCACTGAGGTGCAGAACCACGTCGTGAATGTTGCTCCACGAGAAGAGGTCCATGAAACCGTAATACGGATGATTGGTGGGAAAGAGATTCTGAAATGCGCCCTGATCGCCGTCGGCGGCATTGTCGTCGCCGCTGCCGTAGCTGTATTCGAGTCCGATGCGGGGCTTCCATGCGGCATCGAAATTGTAGTAGGCTTTCGCATAGCCGGCGAAAGCCGTAAGGTCCCGCCCTCCGGCGGTGCCGGTCTGATAGGCAAATTCCGTCTCGTAGTCCCACGGACCCAGCGCGCCCGGTGTGGACTTCCAGTGCGTGCCCACCGTCAGGAAATCGTCGCCGCGGGTGTCATCGTTGAGCTTAAGCAAATAGACCTCCGTGTCCTGCGGTCCGGTTTTCGGCAGGTGCGCGTAGAGGCCGGAGAACACACTGTCGTGGTTGCTTTCGTCGAAGCTGTCCTGTTCCGGCACGACGACGGAGGAGACGAAGGCGTCCACCCACAGGCCGTCACCGTTGTCCCAGCGCAGTTTTACAGCATCAAACGTGCGCGAAAGGTTGCTCCAATCCAGTGGTCCGACGAGCCGCTGATCGCCGTAGAGCAGCACCTGGCGTCCGGCTTTGAGTGAGAATTGAGAGGCCTTTCCTCCGCCGAGTTCCACCCATGCCTGGCGAAGGTCAAAGGGGTTGTCGCCCTCTGCGCCGAGCACGCCCGGAACATCGGGGCGGTCGCTGCCCGTTTCCTGGCTGTCCTGAGCCTGAAAGTAAAACCGCACCCAGTCCGATGGCTTCAAGAGCATGCCGGCGCGGAACCGGTTGAGCATCCAGGAGTCATCTGTCAGGGAATCCACGCTGTTGTTTAAGTCGAAGTTATTCTCCCGCAATTCGAAGCGCATCTGGTTTTCAAAATCGAAGACAATGCGGCCATCGGCGAACGAGAGCGGATTGGCCGGGGGCGGAGGCGCAAGAGTGGGAGCCACGGTGCCGGCGGAAGCGATGACGCTGAATGCCGTCAGGATGGAAAGTGTGCATTTCATGTGAAAAAAGGCTAGGGGTTGGCGAGCAGTTTTCTAATGGCGGCCACCGCCGGCTTGATGTTGGCGTCGAGCGCCTCTTCACGATGGACGATGTTACCTTTGGCATCCAGCACCGCGATGAGATTGGAGTGGGCGAAATCCTGCTCCACCTGCTGGTACTTGAAATTCATGGCCACGGCGAGATCGCGCACGCCTTCCGGCGACCCGCTCAGAAAAGTCCAGCGGCCCGCGGCGAGTTTCCGTTCTGTGGCGAAAGCCGTCATTTTGTCCGGAGTATCGCGCGCCGGATCTATGGAAATGAAAACGAAGCCGGCCTTGTCGGCATCGGCTCCGAGTGCGGCTTCGATGCGCTGGATATCGCCGACGATACGAGGACAGGCGTAGGGGCAGGAGGTGAAGCCCATCGTTACCACGCGGACTTTGCCCTTCAGGCTTTCCAGAGTCACCTCGCGTCCGTCCTGCATGAGCCACCTGGAGCGCAGTTCGTAGGGCGAGCCGGCGGGTCCGGCTGCGGGGGCGTCTTCCTGCAATGGCCTGGCCGTCCGGAAGCCAAGGCTGCTGACGCAATAGGTCCCCTTGAGGCTGGAGCGGAAGGCGTAGCGCATAAAGGCCGCGTAGTTGCTGACATCGCTGGCGAGCAGTGAGGCGGCTCCGCAGAAGAGCTTGCGCTCCAGCGAATCATCACCGCGCGAATCGCCCACGATCATAGTGGAGTTGAAATCATGGACCCACTCCCAGACGAGGCCATGAAGACCGCGCAGGCCATACACATTGGCCTCCGCGCTGTGTGCGGGCGGCAGGATGCTGGTGGCGGGCTTTCCATACCATTCGAGCAACTTGCGCAGAAACGCCTGATCGGCAGTGGCATCCATGCGGGTCGCATCAGCGCGGGCGGCGAATTCCCACTCATCCTGCGTGGGCAGCCGCTGACCCCGGGCTGCGCAGTAGGCCCGGGCGGCAAACCATGAGACATAAGTCACCGGAGCATCCTTCTGATTTGCAGATTCAGGGCCGATTTCGAGGTCGCCCTTCCAGTGCCGCAGGTAATTCAGGTCTGCCATTTCCGGGGTCACCTTCGACCGCTGCCATTCGGGATGTTCCTTCACGAAGGCAAGGAACTCGCCATTGGTCACCGGCGTGATGTTCAGAAAGTATGGCGGCGTCCTGCGCGGTTTCGTTTCTTTGGCGTAGAGCGGCTTATAGTCACCGCCCGGGATGTGAATCATCCCGGGCGGTGCCGCCGGCACCGGCGCACTGATCCCCACCAGTGGCACCGCGCAGACGAAAGCAAAACAGAAGCGCCGCAGAGCATTCATAAGATCAATGCGGTGCGCCCGGCGCGGGGGCGGGTTGAGCGCGCACTTCCTTTACCGTGTCAGGCAGCACCTCGGTGCCGTTGTTGCCCCACTGGCTATAGACGTAGGTGAGGGCGTTCGCCACCTGCTCGTCGTTGAGGCCGAGCTGCGGCATGATGCTGTTATAGGTGGCTCCATTCACCACCACCGGCCCAGTCATGCCGTGGACGACGGTGCTGATGGATTTTTTGGTGTCGGCATTGAGATAGTCAGATTTCGCCAGCGGCGGAAACGCCTGGATGATGCCCTGACCTTCCAACTGATGGCAGGCGAAGCAGACCGTGTTGTAGATCATCTTGCCGCGGGCGATGCGCTCGTCCTTGTTCGCGGCCGGAGGTTGAGTGGTGGCAAGCTGCGGGATCGTCTGGATGGCACCGCCCTCGAGTTGATAGACCTTGTCGTCCTGCTTGCCGGAATAGACCAGCTTGTTCTCATCGCCGGTGACTTTCAGCATGCCGACCGCGCCTTTGTTGAACGCCCGGAAGATCGAGTGGTCCACGAGAATATAGGTACCGGGAACTTCTGTGGCGAAATCCACAATGGCCGAGCCACCCGCCGGGATCATCGTGGTTTGCACCTGATGCTGGGCCGGCATGGTGCCGCCTTCGAGGTACACATTGTCGAAGATCTCGCCGATGACATGGAAGGAGGATGTCAGGTTGGGGCCACCGTTGCCGACGAAGAGACGGACTTTTTCGCCGACTTTTGCCGGCATGGCTTTGTCTCCCGCGATGGCTCCAACCGAGCCGTTGAAGACCACATAGTCGGGCGTTTCGGTGAGCGCCTTTTCCATACTGAACGGCTGAATGCCGGCTTCGCCGTAAGGGCCTTTGGTGTAGAACTCCGACTGCATCACATAATATTCCTTCTCCACGGGAGGCAGCGGGGTTTTGGGCTGCACGTAGATGAGACCATACATGCCGTTGGCGACGTGCATACCGACCGGCGCCGTCGCGCAGTGATAGACGTAAAGTCCTGGATTGATGGCCTTGAAGGAAAAGACTGATTCATGCCCCGGTGCGGTGAAACTCGCTGCCGCGCCGCCGCCAGGGCCGGTGACGGCGTGGAGGTCAATGTTGTGAGGCATCTTGCTGTCCGGACGGTTCATGAGGTGGAACTCCACTTCATCGCCGTGCCGGATCCGGATGAACTTGCCCGGAACGCTGCCGCCGAACGTCCAGAATGTGTAGTCCACGCCGTCGGCCATGCGCTTCACGATCTCCTGCACCTCCAGCTTCACGGTGACTTTTGTCGCGTGGGTGCGGGTGATGGGCGGGGGGACATTCGGCGCGTCTGTGAGCACGGCGTTCTCCGTGCCCTGGACGGGATCATTCTTGGCATCACCCGCTGTGAAGTCGGAGCCGCCGGCGGTTGCTGCCGGGGCGGCACCAGGGGAAGCCGGCGCTGCGGGCCCGCCGCGAAACTGAGCGACATCTTTCTCGAACCGGGCCCGGGCCGCCTGTTCATTGGTGCTGGAGCCGGAGTCGCCGCAGCCGGTGAGGGTGACGGCAAGGACTGCCGGGATTATTGCAGACAGACAAGTGGATGCTTTCATGGGTTTTGTTTGGTTTGGGTGAACGGATTAGCCGCGCGGTGATTTCCTCTCATCATCATCAATGGCCAGCCGGCTCATGTGCTCCGCCTCGGAGCGCTTCATGCGGATGGCGCGGATGATGAAGAAGAGGAAGACCGCGAGGGTGAAGAAGAAGGTGCCGATGGTGAGCACATACTGCCATTCCCACAGCGCTGGATTAAGTTTGCGAAACATGGCGGCGGTGAGTTAGGGGTTCTGCGTGGTGGTGACGCGGCGGTAGTTGTCGGGGTTGTCGAATTTAAGACCGGGGGGCTCACCGCGGCCGGGGTCGCCCGCGGGGGCGCTTCCCGGCTTTACCTCATGCCAGGTGCCGAGCTTCTTGAGATAGGCGATGAGCGCGATGATTTCACGGTCCGGATCCACCCACGTTTGCTGGCCCTTGAGGATGTTGTGGATGCTGATGGCCTGGGCCTTGGCGCTGTCCTGGATTTCCGCGGTGGTCATCGCCGGATAGGGCACTCCGAGGCGGCGCTGCGCCGCAATTTTTCCTGGCAGGCTTTCGATGTCGAACTTCTTGTCGAAGAGCCACGGGTAGTTGGGCATGGTGGAGTTTTTGTCGAGGGCGCGGGGATCGCGCATGTGAATGACGTGCCACAGGTAGTCGCGTTTGGGGCCCTCGCGGGCGAGGTCCGGGCCGGTGCGCTTGGAGCCCCACTGGAACGGGTGATCGAAGATGGACTCGCCGAGGTGGCTGTAGTCATCCTTCGGTCCGGTACCGTAGCGGATGACGTCAGGCAGGAGCTGGCGGACCATCTGGGTGTGACAGTTGTAGCAGCCTTCGCTGATGTAAAGGTCGCGGCCGCAGAGTTCGAGCGGCGTGTACATCGTCTGGAGGCGGCCCGTGATGTTCTCCGCGCGATTGACGACGACTGTGGGGATGATCTGGAGGAGTCCGCCGATGGCCGCGGCAATGAACGTCAGGACGGTGAACGGCAGATAGTTCTCCAGCAGCTTCTCATACCAGAAGCCCCAGCTCTTCCCAGCCTCACGAAACCGGGCGACGCCCTTGATGCAGAGCACGATGCCGCCAGCGAGAGCGCCGGCATTGGCGTAGTTGGGCAGGAAGAACCACAGGCAGCAGCAGAGCAGGCCGATGAAGCAGTAGGCGATGGGATCATTCCGGAAGACCTCGCGCCACGGCATGGTGTCGTGCTTCTTCGGCTCGACATAGACCTCGCAGGTGCTGGTGACGGGCTTTCCGGCGCGGATGGTGGCCGTTAGGTTCCACAGCATAATGATGTAGCCGGCCAAATAAAGGCCGCCGCCGATGGTGCGGGCGAGCATGAGCGGCTTGATGCGCTCCAGAGTCTCCGCGAACTCATACTTTGGCAGGGTGCCGTCGGCGTTGAGCTGGTTGAGCATGAGGCCCTGAGTGATGCCCGAGGCCCACATGGCGGCGACATACAGCAGGATGCCGGTGAGGCCGATCCAGAAGTGCATGTTCGCCGCGGCGACCGAGCGAAGTTCGCGGCCCCAGAGCCGGGGAACCAACCAGTAGAAGAGGCCAGCGGCCATGAATCCATTCCAGCCCAGCGTGCCGGCATGAACGTGACCGATGGTCCAGTCCGTGTTGTGCGAGAGCGCGTTTACCGCGCGGATGGAGAGCAGCGGTCCCTCGAACGTGGCCATGCCGTAGAAGGTGATGGCGGCGACGAAAAATTTGATGACGGGATCGGTGCGCAGCTTGTCCCATGCACCGCGCAGCGTGAGCAGGCCGTTCAACATGCCGCCCCAGCTCGGGGCCCAGAGCATGAGGCTGAAGAGCATGCCGAGCATTTGCAGCCAGCGGGGCAGGGAAGTATTCAGCAAATGGTGCGGTCCGGCCCAGATGTAGATGAACACGAGCGACCAGAAGTGGATGATCGAGAGCCGGTAGCTATAGACCGGCCGGCCGCACGCCTTCGGCATGAAGTAATACATGATGCCGAGGATCGGAGTCGTCAGGAAGAAGGCGACGGCATTGTGTCCGTACCACCACTGTACGAGGGCATCCTGCACGCCGGCGAAGATCGGATAGCTGTGGGTGAAACTCGTCGGCAGGGAGAGGTGATTGACAATGTAAAGCATCGCCACGGTGACGATGGTGGCGATGTAGAACCACAGAGCGACGTAGAGGCTGGGCTCGTTGCGGCGCTTCAGCGTCCAGAAAAAATTCCATGCGAAGACGACCCAGATGAGCGCTACGGCGATGTTGATGGGCCAGATGAGTTCCGCGTATTCCTTGCCGCGGGTCAGGCCGGCGGGCAGTGTGATGGCGGCGGCCACGATGATGAGCTGCCAGCCCCAGAAGTGAATGGCGGTCAGCAGATCCGATGCGGTGCGCACCTTGCAGAGCCGCTGCGTGCTGTAGTAAATGCCGGAGAACATCATGTTGCCAACAAATGCGAAGATGGCGGCATTGGTGTGCAGCGGACGGAGCCGGCCAAACGTCAGGTATTGCAGCCCCTCGGACTTGATGGCGCCAAAAGTGATCCACTCGAGGAACTTGCCGTTCATCTGCCAGAAGCTGAGCTGGGTGGCGGCGATGAGGCCCACTAACATAGCGACAGCGCCCCAGATCATGGCGGCGATGGTGAAATGCCTTACGGAGCGGTCGTCGTATTCAATGGTGGTTTTTACAGGTGCTTCGGCGTTCATGGTTTAATGGAAGGGGGTGGCAGCGGCAGGGCGGCGGGAACATCGTCCTCCAGCGGGAGCAGTGATTCGTGCTCCGGCCCCGAGTCCCGGCGGCGGAGGTGTGATCCGAGGAACGCACACACGAAGATGCCGGAAAGACAGAGACTGACAGTTAGAGTAACGAGAAGGACGTTCACGGTTGTGGCGGCTTGGGGAAGAGGAGCACCCGGCTTTCGGTGCTGCGCGGCATGGCTTGCGATTCACCGCGCAAATCGTGCGCAGGGCGCGGGGGCCGCGAACGTGCGGCGGCCCACTCCATTACGATGTCGCCGACGATGGGAATGAGCGGACTGCTGCCCAGTTGATCCATATTCAGCGACAGGTGGCAGAAGAGCCCGCAACCTTCGCTGCGCGGACCGAACACACTTTGGAGCCAGTCTTCCCGCTGCTGTTCTGTTTTTGTCAGGTAAGAGTCCGCCTCTTCGGCGCTCCAGCCGTGCCAGCGGGCCAGCCGGTGCAGGCGGTGCTCCCGGCTGCACTCGAACCAGACGTGAAACGCATGACCAAAATCCCGCGTCGCCCGGCAGGCTCCGGTCAGGGCAACCACGGCACCGCCGCGGCGGGCCATTTGGCGCACCAGAGTGATGGCGGCTTTGTATTTCTTGCGCGTGCCGCAGTCATCTCCGGGGCAGGCGCAGCCGGTGCAATTGTCGGCCGGCGCCAGCGCCTTGCCCCCGGTCGCCTGCATCGGGTGGGTCGCCAGTTCCAGCAGATCCTCGGTCTCAAAGGCGTGCCAGCCGTCCGGCGATTCATCGTCAATGCTGTTCAAATAATCGCGGAGCTGCCGCGCGGACCCGTCAGGGAGCGTGCCCGGACGGCTGTTGAGTGTGATCAAGGGACGCACCATTCCTGTGGGCGGACGGGAGAGCCAGCGGTCGGTATCGGTGAGGAGGAAAAGGGGCGTCATGGCAAAAATGTTTCGCCGAACATGCCCGGTCATCCGGCCTCTGCTGCGCACGGCCTGGGAAGTCCTGCGCAGAAATTGTTTCGCTGGCAGAGTGACGGCCGCTGATTACGATCCCTGAGAAATGAAGCCCATCGTCACCAGCCAGGACCGGAAACTCGTGGAGGCCCTCCAGGCATCGGCCCTTTACCGGGGCTACCAGGAGGCGTTTCACTCCGCCACCGGAATGGCCATGTTTCTCCGGCTGGCGCACACCGAGCAGATCCCGCGTCTCACCGAGCGTGAGCAGCAGAATGCCTTCTGCGAATCCATGGCCGCGTGCGGCGGCGCGGCCGAATGCAGCAGAGCCCACGACCACCTCCGCGCCATGCCCCCCGGCGGCGATCATGCCTGCAGCGGATCATGCTTCGCGAAGATGATGGAAACGGCGGTGCCCATCCAGTGCGGCGGCGGCACGATGGCGTGGCTGTGGACCGGTCAGGTTTTTGTAGAGACTGACAAACCGCGCTCCTTCAAGGAAGTGGGCCGGATTCTCTCGGAGTCAGGCATTGGGAAAGAGGAAATCGAACGGCTGCGTGCGCTCTGGGAGTCCACGCCGGAGGTCACCGCGGAGAAATACCGCAGCGTCGTTGTTCTCCTGGAGGCCTTCGGCAAACAGCTCAGCGAACTCGCCAACCGCCTCATCATCGAAGCCCGTCCCCAGGAGCCCGCCGCCGTCACCAAAGCGCGGCGCTACATTCGCGACAATCTCAGCGAGCGCCTCACGCTCGACGAAATCTCCCGCCATGCCGGACTCAGCCCGCACCATTTCTGCAAAGTCTTCCGCCGCGCCGCCGGAGTGAATTTGATCGACTTCATCAACCGCTCCCGCATCGAGAGCGCCCGCCAGATGCTGCTCAAAGACGACGCGCGCGTCTCCGAAGTCGCCTTCGAGGTCGGCTATCAGTCGCTCAGCCAGTTCAACCGCAGCTTCCGCAGCGTCACCGGCGAAAGCCCCACCGAATACCGCCGCCGCATTCTCAAGCCCGCGGCGACACGACAGTCAGCGTGAGTCTGTCGCCGTCAGGCCCTAATTGGTAATTCTCACCCATCCCCCGCTTAGTTGAGCTTCCTATGGTTGTCGGCGATCCATCCCGCTTCGCCATCGAATCCGGCATCACCGTGGCATACGAACGATTAGGATTTCGCGCACTCGGCTTCTTCGTCATCCACATTGGAGGCCGTCGCTACGGCGTGCAGGCTCCGGAGGCCACACTGCTCGCCTGCTCTCTTGATCAGGTTAAAGCGCGAGTCGCCGATCGGGGCATCCACACGGCCTCGTTTGCAGGGGAACCTGATGCCGGCAGGATCGCTGACGCCTACCGCGACGCGGTTTACGCCCCTGAGCAGGAGAACGAACGGTATTTTGGACTCGCCCATGATGAGTTCTGCGGTCATTTTTGCTCGCATCAACTGGTGTGGGCTCCTGACGGCGACGAGGCATTTGATGATGGCAGTTTTGTGCTGCAATTCGATGTCGGCGATCGGGTTCGTCTCATCGGTTTCAGGAGCATCCCGCAAGGCTATCATCATGATCCATGCACGCTGTCAGATGTCTGGTTGGAAGCGGATTCATTCTACGGCATTCTCGGAGAGTGGCGGAACGCATTTGTTGCCGAGTGGAACCGATCGCAAAAGATTGTGGAGTCGGAAGATGGAGCAGAAACAAAGTGTGGGTCTTGAATGGGCCATCTTTGCTCTCTCGCGAACCCGTTCATCACAACAGCTCCTCCGATGCCCGGAGAGGCTTCGTAATGCTGGATCCCAAGCAGGACGGGGTCCCTGCCGCTAACATCGGTTCCGCCGTGCGGAAGACCGGAACTCCATTGGTATGCTAATTCCCAGGTAACTTGCACAGCAATCAGATTGGTGAAGGAAAATCCGAGAGTGGCCGCGGTGGCTGTGCCGGAGCCTGCGGCGAGCAGCACAGCCGTCAGCACGGCAGGAAGTTTGGGAGAAATCATGTGAGAAATGGGAAAGCGGGACCGCGCCTGCCTCGAGCCGGCGCAGTCCCGCAGGGGGAGGGGCGGGGAGACTAGAGATTGGTCACCGGGATGGTCACGCTCGTGTTGTCGAATTCCACATTCGTGCCGCCCTGAGCGGCGAAGAACTGCGGCTCACGGAAGGCGCCGGTGAAGGAGGCGAGGGTGTTATCGTTGAACATATTGCTCACCGATTCGGCGCTCACGGCGATGGCAAATCCGAAGCGCGCGATCTGATTGTTGTAGATGCTGTCACCGCGCGGGCCGGCGGGATCCGCCACGCCGCCGGCGGGAGTGGGTGCGGGATTATAGCAGATGCCGAGCAGGTTGTTCGCCGCCGTCGCGCCGCCGGTGATGACGTTTTTCATGAGCCGGTTGCCCGTGCTCTTGCCGCCGCGCACGAAGATGCCGAGGTTCACAGAAGAGACGGTGTTGCCGAGAATGTCACAGCCCCAACTGTTGATCAGCAGGACGCCGATCTCCGTCGGTCCGCCGCTCGGCGCCAGTCCGTCGCCCGTGATCTGGAGACCGTCCACCCGCACGTTCTGGCTGTCGAGCAGCGCCACGTTGGCATTGAATCCGCCGACGCGGCCGCCGCGGATGGAGACGCTTTTCGCGCCCTGCACCACAATGCCGCGACCGGTGCCGCGCGTGGTGGTGCTGACGCCGAAACCATTGAGGTCCAGGGTCACATTGGAGGCCGTGATGACGATGCCGTCACCGCTGGCGACGTTGTGGTTCGCCCAGAGCTTGTAGCTGCCGGAGCGGTTGATGGTCCATGCTGCCGAGGCGGTGCCGGCGAAGAGGAGCAAGGCGAAGAGCGCAGTGAGCGCGGCGAGGGATTTGGGAATGTGGAATGACATATGATTTGAGTTTTGGGTGGAGTGCTCTCCCGCCCGGCGGCAGTGGCCGCTGGATTTGAAACGGGAGGGCGCACGCAGAGAGCACCGCCGCCGCGGGGCTATTCCATGAGCAGTGAAATTTTTTCACCGGCCCTCAGTGAGCCTGCAGGAAGAGGCGCGCTGTTCCGCTCCAGCTCCGTACCGGGTCAGGACAGGGGTGGTTCGTACCGGTCAAGGAAAGGGGTCAGAAGATTCATGACAAGTCACGCTCCGGCAGACGGGAAGTGGTCGCTCATCCGCATCGAAGGCAGCACCGGACGCCGCGCGGCCTACCGTCAGGTGGGGGTCTTGTTCACGGTCACGGCCACCATGACCTACACTTACTATCCGGCGTCCGACTGGCGCAGCGGTCGTGTTTTCTCGGTGACAAATGCCGCCGGAGAAGTGACGCGGTACGCGCAGGCCTCCGCTGTCGGGCGCGCACGTTCCCGCGGAACTTCACCGGGCAACTCCACCCCGCTGTTCATCAGGGGTGGCTTGTGGTTCCAGATGTTTTTCTGAGAGGAATTTGCTCTTCGCGGGTGGCGTCATTGGCCGGATCCGAATCGGGGATAGAGGGGTCTGGCACCGGCAGCGCACTAGGTTGGCGGCGGCACAGAGGGCCGCACGGTGGTGGTGCCTGTTCAGAGGCCCCGCATTGAGCAGTGCGGGGCGGGGTTCATTCCATGGCCAGGTAAGTTTTATTTCTACCCGGGCGTGGATTATTTTCCAGAAGCATGGAATAAGTCGCGCCGCAGCCCGCTCTGGATGCGGACTGCTCTGCTCTCCCAATGTCTCCGCCGAAACCTCCACCCGCTGCACCCGTTGCGCCGCCGCCTCCGTGGCCGCTGCCGCCGGAGGAGTTTGCGGCGTGGGTGGAGAGCACCATTCTCCAGCACTACCGGCAGCTCTACGTTTTTGCCCTGAGCCTCGCGGGGAATGAGGCCGACGCCGCGGACCTCACGCAGCAGACGGCGGTGATCCTTGCCACCAAAGGACATGACATCCGCGAGCCGCAGGCCGTGAAGTCATGGCTCTACACTTCGCTGCACCGGGAGTTTCTGCTCCTGCGCCGCCGCGGGTTCCGCATGGTCCCGCACGAGCCGGAGGCCGCCTGTTTCACCGATGCCGACCCCCTGCCGGCCACGCAGGAGAGGGCTCTCGATGCGCGCACCGCCGTGGCTGCGCTCCAGCACGTCGGGGAACCGCATTGCTCCGTCCTCTCACTCTATTATCTGGAAGACCTCAGCTACCGTGAGATCGCGGACGTGCTCGAGGTGCCCGTGGGCACGGTGATGTCCCGCCTGAGCCGCGCCAAAGACGCGCTCCGCCAACTGCTCAACCCTTCACCCGCATGAACGAAGAACTTCGCCAGCTCCTGCGCGCAGCCCGCCCGTCCGGTCAGGACGAGCAGGATCCCGCCGTGGCGTCGGCCCGGGCGGACGCCGCGGAGGATGCCGTGCTCACCGCCGCGCTGGAGGAAGAACGCCGCACCGACGCCGCCTTCGCCCGCGCCCTGCAATCCACCACGCCGCCACCGGACCTCGAGTCGCGTCTGCGCGCGGCCCTGCGCGCCGCGCAGTTACCGGCCAATCCGCCCGCAGACATGGAGCAGCGCGTGCTCTCCGCGGTGCGCACCGCCGTTCCGGCCACGTCCCGGCCGGCCGCATTTTCCCGTCGCCGCTGGATGCTCTGGTCTTCCGCCGCCGCAGCCGCACTCGCCGCCGGCGGCGTCTTCTGGTGGCGCCGCAGCCGTCCGCTTTCCCTCGAATCCCTCACGGAAGAACTCGCGGAGATTTCCCACGACGGGGTCACCCTCTCGCTCATGAGCAGGGATAAGAGCGCCACCGCCGCGTGGATGAAGGACAACGGCGCTCCGCAGGCCGCCGCCCTGCCCGCCGCGCTCGACGCCCTCGGGCGCAAGGGTTGCCATTTATATACGGTGGCCGGGCATCCCGTGAGCCTGGAGTGCTTCATGCTCGCGGGCGGTGCGGTGCTCCATCTCTTCTGCACCGGCGTGGAGGAGCTTTCCGATCCTCCTGCCGCCGGTGCCCCGCCCCGCGTCTTCACCGCTCACGGCCACACCGCCGCCACATGGACGCACGGGCCCCGCACCCTCATCCTCCTCAGCCATGAACCGCCGGAAACCATCCAGTCCCTCCTCGCCTGACACCGTCCGCCGCGCCCTCGCAGCCGCCGCGCTGCTTTGTCTGCTGCTGCTCCCCGCGTGCCGCACGATGTCCCTGGCGGATCAGCGGCTCCTCCAGAAGCCGGCTATGAAATTCGGCGAACGCGGCGCGCTCGCCGCCGACTGCACGCTGCCTGGCCAGATCGAAGGCGGTCGGGCCCTTTCCTCCAATGCCGCGGGTGGCGGCTGCTCTTCCTGCCATTGATCCGCATGAAAGCCGCCGCCGCACTCCTTGCCCTCACCCTGCCCCTCGCCGCCGGCACGCCGCAAGACGCCGCGCCTGCGACCTTCCGCCTCTTTGATGGCCTCCAGCGGCTCGACTTTGAAACCGAGCTGCTCGACTCCGGTGACATCACCGTCTGGCGTCCGTCGGTGCGTTATGAACAACAGCGCGACGACTGGTGGGTCAGCGCCGGCGTCGCCGTCAGCAGCATCGCCATAGACTACGAGCCAACCATCGTCACCTCCCCCGCGTACCGCCGGGCGGAAACATTCGAAGCCTCCGCAGAAGTCGCCCGCCGCTTGAGTGAGGCATGGGAAGTCTCGCTCGGCGCGCGTTTTTACGACGGCTTCTCCGACTACCGCGCGCTTTGGATTTCCGAATATTACGATCAGTTCGCCGGCTTCCTCCCCGGTTATGAAACCGCCGACCCGCACGGCTGGGGCCTCACCCTGGGAGGTGCATGGGAATACATTCCCCACACTGCCAAACTCCAAGCCGCTCTCAGCTACGGACGCGATCACATCGTGCCCGCATGGAGTCCCGAGGGGGCCACCGTCAGTCGCACCCGCGACGTGCTCGACACCCTCGCCGGCTCCCTCACATGGGAAGCCGCCCTCTCGCCGCGCGTGAAAATGTCCCACACGCTGCGCGCCGGCGACACCACCGCCCGCGACATCCGCATCCAGGCCCGCAGCGAATTCGCATGGGCCGCCACCGACCGCCTCACACTCCGCGCCGAAGCCGGCGGCGCGCACGAAAACCCCACCTTCGAAGCCGCCTACGGCGCGCTCTCCCTCGACTACGCCCTCACCAAACGCTGGAGCACCGGCCTCTCCGCCCGCCTCTACAAAGACACCGGCGAAATCGAAGCCTCCAACTTCAACACCGCCGCCCCTGGCGTCACCACCCGCGAACTCTCCCTCCACCTTCTCTGGTCCGATGAAACCACCACCATCCGCCTCTCCGCCGGCCGTCTCGATGCCGACTACGACGCTTTATCTGAGAACAACCTCTTCTTCGGAAACCTCTACCGCGACCGCGACTTCCTCACCACCCGCATTGCCATCACCCGCCTCTTCTAAGCCATGAAAACACTGATCCTCGCCCTCTTCGCCACCACGTTCATCGCCAAAGCCGCGCCCGCCGTCGTCGGCCAGGTCGCGCCGGACATCGCCTTCTCCACCGGCAGCGCCACGCTCACGAGCGGCAACTTCACCACACTCACGCAGTCCCGCTGCGGTGCGCATGAAGGCAGCGTCATCGTGCTGTGTTATTACACTCCCTGGTGAAGCGTCTGCATTTCCACCATCGCTTCAGTTGGAAGCCAGATCATCACTCCCTTCAACGCCACCTCCCGCGGCACCCTGCGCGGTAAAAACGACCACGGCGTCCCCATCGTCTATCTGCTGCTGAGCATGGAGCCTGCCCTCTACGACTCCAGCGTCTCATCCACCGCTGCGAGCAACGGCTTCCCCCTCCGCGGCCTCGATGCTCTGCCCAACCGCACCACCGGCGTGCGCGCCGGCTCCAGCTTCTTCAACGGCTTCTCCCCCGCCACCACGCCCAGTCAACTCAGCTCCGCCAACCGCCGCCAGATCGCCATCCTCAATGGCGTCCGCAATTCGCCCGGTAAACAGTTTCTCCAAATCCTCGTCAACGATCACCCCGACGGCGCGCTCACCACGACCGAAGGCACCGCCATGCGCGCCGCCATCAACAGCGTCATGCCCGGCAATGCCCCGCCCATGATCAGCGACGTGATGAACGTCTCCGTCCTGCGCGACATGATGACCGCGCCTCTCCCCGTCACCGTGAGCGACGCCGAAACCGCTGCCGCCGCCCTCACCGTCAGCGCCGTCGCGTCCGACGCCACCCTCGTGCCCCCGTCCAGCATCGTGCTCGGCGGCAGCGGCATGAACCGCACCATCAAAGTCACGCCCGCCCCGGGCCGCACCGGCTCCACGACCATCACCCTCAGCGTCAGCGACGGCACCCACATCGTGCAGGATTCCTTCCTGCTCGCCGTCACGGATCCTTACGAATCCTGGGCCGCCGCACAGGGCCTCACCGCCGCCAACAGCGCCGCGCTTTTCGACGCCGACGGCGACGGCAGCGACAATCTCGTGGAATACTTCGCCGGCACCGCTCCGCTCCAGCGCACCGATCCCCCCGCCCTCGTGCGCGAGGGCGGCCAGACTTACTTCCTCTACCGGCGCAGCAAATCCGCCGCCGTCCCCTGGACACTTGAATACGCCGCAACGCCCGGCACCCTAACTAACTGGACCCCGCCCCCCGCAGACATCGTACTAACCACCGTCGGCGACATCGAGTACCTTCGCATCCGCCTCCCTTCCGCAACGCGCGGCTTTGTCAGGCTCCGCGTCACACGTTGAAGTGTGCCGCCCGCTAACCGGATCATCCCTTGCTGTAGCACCGCCGGGCTTTAGCCCGCATTTCACACAGACCGGGAAGGATGAGCACAGACTCGACTTTCAAGACCCTGGAGGACGCAAACTGGTGGCGGATTTCAGCGGAGGAGTATTTCGTTTCATGCGGAAGCCATGAGCAATCACCGCATCGCATGAAATAATTTGGAATCACAGGCCACACCAATTGTGGAACCAGAGGAGAACGGCTCTGGGTAATCGATGGACCGCCTTCCGCTTTTGCTTCTGGGAATAAACTGGCAATGGCCGCCTCTCACTGTAAGCGATGAAACTACTCTCCCATCTCACACGACGCTTCTTTTTGAACTCACTTCTGGCCATGACGGTGACTGCCTGTCAGGCGGCTGACAAGGCACCCGAGGAAGTCGGGGCCGTGAGATGGGGCCGTGACATGAATGAGGCCCTGCGCCTGAGCGCGGGCTCTGGAAAGCCGATCTTTGCCCTGTTTCAGGAAGTGCCAGGCTGCGCGGGATGCAAGCAGTTCGGGCGGGAGGTGCTTTCGCATCCAGGGCTTGTGGCGGCTGTCCATGAGCACTTCATTCCGGTGTTGATTCACAACAACGCGAGCGGGAATGATGCGGCGGTGTTGCAGCGCTTTGGCGAGCCAGCATGGAATTATCAAGTGGTGCGGTTTCTCGACGCGAAAGGCGCGGACCTCATCCCAAGGCGTGACAGGGTGTGGGAGACAGGTCCGCTCGCCCAGCGTATGGCGGAGGCGCTCAAGGCGGCTGGGAAGCCCGTGCCGCAAGCTGTCCAGGACTTGGTGGCCGGGCGCTCAGGCGAGGCAAGGCTGGCCGCGTTTGCCATGCATTGCTTTTGGACGGGGGAAATGAAGCTCGGTCAAATCGACGGCGTTTTGACGACCGAGGCAGGCTTCATCCAAGGCCATGAAGTGACGCTCGTGCGCTATGATCGAGGCCGTATCTCCCTTCCCCGTCTGGTGGCAGATGCGGCGCGTCTGGAGTGCGCCCATGCGATCTTTCTGCCGGAAGCTGACCTCGCCGCCCTCGAGCCCGGGCGACTGAAAGCAGGAAAGCTCGTTGGTTACGCCGCTGCTCCCGCCAGCGACCAGAAGAAGCAGTTGCAGGGCACAGCGGCAGCGCGACTGAAACTCACCCCCGAGCAGGCGACCAAGGTGAACGCCTGGGTGCGCGTCGATGCGGCCAAGGCCATGAGCTACCTGACGCCGGAGCAACGCGCTGCTGTGCGGTAGCCAGCTCTCCTTTCACCACCACACCCACTTCTGAGAACTTTGATCCTTTGCCAACACCACCCTCGACAAGATCGCCTCCTTGCTGCCCGCCAGCGCGATCGGCTTTACCTTCGGTGCTTGGAAATTTTCACTCGACGAGGTGCTGCGGAGCAGAAAGGCTTTGGTTAACATATGAACCGCCTTCTGCTTTGGCCTTTCACCCTCATGCTCAACGCCTGCGCCATCGCGCCGGTGAAGCTGCGAGTGCTGAAACATGATAAGAATGCCGATTTGTCCACGCTGCTCTCACGAGCAACCGTGAAGCCGGAATCGGCAGACTCGAAGGATGCGCTGGCCCATTTCATCGAACGCTGGAAGGAAGACGGGCGGGGTGAGAGCGGCCTGATCGCTTCACCATCGGATAATTATCGAGTGACGTTTGTCACGGGGCGCAGCGGCACCTACTCGCCGGACTACTTTGACCAGTTGCAGCCTGCGGCGGATTTTGAGCTCGAAAAGCTGCCGCATCACATGCGGGACGGCATCGGCGTGCCGCTCATGGCCTTGCGTGAGAATCGTCACCGCGATCCGCTGGAGCGCTTTTATCCGCCGGAGGCGATCACACGGCCTGTGACAGCTACCGCAACGGTGAAGAAGGTCGGAGCACATCAAAATGAGGTACGCATCGAGCTGCTTTGCCCGCTCAGCCATGCGGGGGCGGAAGTCGAGGGCCATCAACAGCTACTGGCAGCGGATTTTTCCGTGCCTTGGGCCGCGCTGCTGGCTCGGGAGGGAAAGCTGAACCAGTCACAGTTGCTGGACTTCCTCTCCCGCACACCGAGTCGTGAACCGAGGCTGCTCCTGACGGAGCCGTATAATCCACAGAAGGAGCCTTTGATCATGATCCACGGGCTGCTTTCCTCCCCACTGGTATGGGCGACGCTGAGCAACGAACTGTGGGCGGATGAAGCTGTGCGCAGGCAGTACCAGATCTGGCATTACCATTACAACACTTCTGCGCCAGCTCTCTACTCCGCACGGTTGCTGCGGGCGCAACTCCGCGAGCTACGCCAATTGATCGACCCCGAGGGGAATGATCCCGCGACACGCCACACGACACTCATCACCCACAGCATGGGAGGACTCGTTGGCAAACCTCTTGCCGTGCGACCTGGTGATGCGTTTTGGAAGGCCGCTTTCACAGTTCCGCCGCAGCAGCTGAAAATGAGTGACTCGGATCGTGCCATGTTGAATGAAGCCTTTGCCTGGGAGCCGGACCGCTCCATCCGGCGGATCATTTTCATCGCCGTGCCGCACCTGGGCAGTGATTTCGCGGACAACACGATTGGAAGGATCGGTAGCTGGCTGGCTTCGCCGCCGGGTGCCTTTCGCCAGTTTTATGAACACATCAGCGCAGCCAATCCGGCCGTGTTCACGCCGGATTATGAAGCTCTGGGTAGTGGCAAACTCGACAGCGTGCATTCGCTCTCTCCCAGGCAGCCGACGTTGCGAATCCTGGCCTCACTCCCATTCCCACCCACGTTGCAAATCCACAGCATCATCGGCAATCGGGGCAAGGCGGGGCCGCTTGAGCATAGCAGTGACGGTGTGGTGCGTTACACCAGCAGTCATCTTCCCGGCTTGGGCAGTGAAATAATTGTGCCTGCGAGCCACAGTTGTGTCAGTCATCCGGATACGATGGCGGAGATCCGTCGCATTCTTGCCCGCTAGCACCTCACGGCCAATCCCATTCCCAACGACCTCGGCAAAGCCGCCGCCGCCAAGGCGGTCAACGACTACATGAATCACTACAACGCCGCGCTTCGAACCACATGGAAGAACCACAGGCCACACCAATTGGAACCACTGGAACCACAGGCCACACCAATAATTGAGGAAGTCGTTGGCATTGAGCGGCGTGTGCGGCGTGCTCTCCGGAGTTTGATCGGTACACGCAGGCCTCCGCTGTCTGGCGCGCACGATCCCGCGGAATTTCACCGGGAACCGGGCAACTCCACCCCGCTGTTCATCAGGTGTGGCCTGTGGTTCCATGGCCTGTCGTTTCAGCGGTTTTTCTGAGAGGAATTTGCTCTTCGCGGGCGGCGTCATTGGCCGGATCCGAACCGGGGATAGAGGGGGGCTGTCTCAGGCAACAGACTCGACTTTCAAGACCTTGGAGGACGCAAACTGGTGGCGGATTTCAGCGGAGGAGTATTTCGTTTCAGGTGGAAGCCATGAGCAATCACCGTATCGCATGAAATATATTTACTTCCGGGGGAATATTGGATCGCGATCTTCACTCAACCAGGACGGGAGTGCGATTCGCTCTCCTTTCACACAAGTCAAAAACCACAGCCTTAAAACTAATCCAAAAATGCAAACTATGAACATTCTCAAATCCACTGCCATCGCATCGCTCCTGTGTTTCACTTTCGTCTCGCCATCGCTCAGTGAGGAAAAAGGCGGAAAGACGAAACCCAAAATGGAAGCAAAGAAACGAATGCC
>JANNVM010000463.1:0-8658 GCA_031414455.1 Verrucomicrobiota bacterium | reverse complement strand
TATTGACTGCACTGCGCCGCAGTTCAGGCTGCCTTAGTTGAGCAGCGCACCTCCGCCCGCACCGGTGGCTCCGAGAGAGATGTTCTCCGACAGCACACAATCCTCCATGGTCAGCGTGCCTTGATTGAAAATGCCGCCGGCATTGAAACGATTGCTCCCTGAAGTGCCCTTCCGGATCGTCACCCCGGAGATGAAAGCGTTGCCGCTCGAGGCAAGATAGAAGACCTGGCCTGCATTGTTCCCGCTGACTGCCAATTGGCTGGCTCCAGGACCAAAAATGCGCACGCCATGGTCGATATAAAGAGCGCCGGACAGCGTGATGGTTTGCCCGTTCAGGGCCGGATCGAAATGAATGGTGTCAGCGAGTTCCGCCGCGGCAATGGCGCCGCGCAGCGAGCCTGGACCTGAATTCAGCGTATTCACCACCACAAAGTTCACCGCCGGGATCGTTGTGAACTGGACGTCGTCACCCGTGGATGTGCCTCCCACGCTGGTCGCCACGAGGCGAAAGTGGTAGGTGGTGTTCGCCGCCAGCGCGAACGGTGGCAGTACGGCATTGACTGGAATCGGACTGGTCCCGTTGCCCACTGCCTGCGGAGCCGTTGCCGTCCCATAACCCGTGGTGGTCCCATACTCAAAACGCACCGTCGTGCGTCCGCCGTTCGGGTTCACCGTTCCCTCAAGAGTGGCTTCGATTTTTTTGACATTGCTGGCCGGCAGCGTCACGACGGTTGGGGGCACCGCCGGAATGACTGTCAGGTGTGCCTCCGTGCTGGAGACCGGAGTTCCCCCCGTATAGGGATTGATGACATCCAGACGGTAATTCCCGGCATCGCTCAAACTCACCGGTGGCAGAGTCAACTGGCTCGATCCTGTGCCGAAGGGCCGGATGACGGTCCCGTTGTGCGACCATTGATAGCTGAGAGGCGCGCTCCCACTGACGGCGGCACTGATGACGACCGGTTCCCCGGCCATCGCCAGGTGATCCGCCGGCTGTTCATCAATCATCGGCAGCGAAGCCGTCGTGAAAGCCTGATCACGCCCGAACGTAACGCTGTCGCCTCCAATGGCAACCAGCCGCGTGTGATAAACGGTATTTGGTGAGAGATCCGAAACGACAGCGGAGACCGGAATCGTCACCGCAAGGGATCCGACGACAACTTCAGGAGTCGTGTTCCCGTAACTTTCATCAGCGCCATATTCGAAATAAACGGTGGTCTCGACTCCATTGGGATAGACCAACCCGTTGAGCGTCTCCGACGTCAGCGTTAGTTCAGTGCCGGGCAGCGTCCGCACGCCCCGGATTCCGGGAGGCGGGCTAAGTGTTACGGTGACGGCTTCCGCACTTCCCTTGATCAAATTGGCAGTCGCAAAATCTACCAGCAGGGTGGGCACATACGCGCCGGGGCCATCTTGATAGTCGTAGTAGATATCATATGAGGGGTCGAAGTATTCCGGCGCAAACCAGTCCGGCATGGCAATGATGACTGCGATCGCCCCCGCCGCTGCGGCGCGGCCAATGGCGGAACTCACCGTGCAGGCCCCGGTACTGTATTCCGTCTCGTCGATCAACGCGATCTTCCCTCTGGGATCCGTTAGAAACGGATCTGCCGGGAAGCCGGGGCAGCACTCTTCCTCATAGGCCACCTGGCCCGTGACCGGAATGTCGATCGGCGCCCATGAGAGGCTCCCCGTAGCAGGAGGAGGTGATGGATATAGATCCGCGACCGCGGCCGGAACATTGATGGTCAAGCGGTTGGCTTGTGCCCGGGCCTGCGGGGAGCAGATCAGGGTCAGCAGTGCGAGGAGGACCGGGAGGAGGCGGCAGAACATTCGCGTGCCGACAAGTCCGCGGTGCCGCGCATGGGATGGCCATGCCTCGACTGCGCTGAGGTTGAGTTTTGGATTCAGAGTCATTTCGTTACCTTTCTTTTTTATGCCAGGGCACGGGTTTAGTGAGTGCTTTTTGGAGGCATCCGGCCGGGAGCCGGGCTTCCACTCCTCTACAGAAACTTTTCCCGGCAGTCGGGTGTGTGTTTTTGAAAAATCTTATTTTGTGTCTGCGCCAACCCCGCCGGGAGCCACCTGAGCCCGTGGGTAATTCCTGTGACAAGACAAGGACTGGGGAAAGGTTCCTATCCAAAAAGAGAGCCTCTCTCCAGTTCTACTGCACGCTCTTCGGCTCCCAGATGCGCGCGGGACCACCGCCTGCGGTGAGCAGGCGCCGGCCCGTGGGGCTGAATTGGAGCGTGGTCGGATTTTTGACGAATCCACGCCATTCTTCGAGGCACTCCCCGGAATCAGGATTCCAGATTTTGACCGTGAGGTCAGCGGACGCGGAGGCGAGCAGGGGACGGTCGGGATGCCATGCGAGGGCGGTGATCGAGGCATCGTGCGCGCGGAATTCATGCACCACCGCCAGCGTGGTGGCATCCCGGATGCGGATCATTTTGTCTACGCCGGCCTCGGCCAGGCGGTGACCGCCGGGCGCGGCGGCGAGGCAGTTCATCAAGGAGGAGTTAGGGCTGTGCAAAAGGCGCAGGCCCGTGGCGGCGTCCCACAGGACCAGCCACTCTTCGGACCGGGGATCGCTCCGCGGGCGGCGTGCAGTCACCAGTCCGGCTACCCGCCCGCCATCCAGCCAGGCGGCATCATTGATTTGCATCAGATCGGTCAATTCGAGTCCCGGAAGGACCGCCCCGGTAGCAGTGTCAAAGCAATGATTCATCGGGCCTACGCCCACGAATGTCAGGAGACGGCCCCCGTCGGGACTCAGTCGCATAAAGCCAAGTGTGAAGCGCGTTTGGAGCACATGCGTTTCCACCGGCACGCCCCCGGGGTTGCTGATGATCTGAACACGCGATTCAGCATCACCCGGCGCCCCGGCTACCGCGCAGCGGCCATTGGCGGAGACACTAACAATTCTGAAACCGCTGGCGACCGAGTTCCATGCCAATGCCGGCTCTTGCTTTCCGAGAGTGTATGAGGCCACCGAGCCATTCCCCGAATTCAGGCTCAGACAAACCTCATCGGAGCCAGGGAACGCGGCGGCCGAAACCCCGGGCAGCGTCCATGCGGGCCTGGGGCGCGCGAGCGACCATGATTTCGTGACGTAACCGGAGAGGAGCAATTCCTCCGAAAGCGGGTGGATCCGGAATCCTTCCGCTCTCCCGAATCCGCCCAGGAGGGACTGGATGCGGACGCCGGTTGCCGAATCCCAAACGTGAATGGATTGACCTTGCCCCGCCAACTCGGCCACCGAGGCGAACCGCTCCCCGTCCGGGCTGAATTCCAGGAACCGGACATACCCGTCGTGGGCATGAAACTCAAACAGGCTGCGGCCCTCCGCCAGATCAAGGCCGCGGATATACCCTCCCGGACCTCCGGTGACGACCAGTTTCCCCCGGGGGTGCATCGCCATGGCCGAAACGCCGGGAAATTGCGCCCGGGGAAGCGTGCGGAGGATGGTCCCATCCAGCGCGTTGAGCACGACCATGTCTGCACCCCGGGCGGTGATGACCTGCGCCCCGGAGGGTTCGAAGACCGCCCGACCGGATGACGGCAGGGTCCATATCCTCCGCCCGGTGGCGGCGTCCCACAGACAGGTTTGGCCGTCGATACTCGAAGCCTGGAGGAGTCGGCTTCCGTCATCGGAAAACTCCAGAGTGTCGGTGTCCGGCGCCGCCCACTCGATCAGTGGTTTTCCGTCACGGAGGTCGTAGATCGCGATTCCGGCACCTGCGAGGGCGCCGAAAGCAACGCGCCCGCCGTCAGGTGAGACGGCGACCCCGCGCACCCAGCCGCCCGATTGCCCCGGCGTCGGCTTGAATTGCGATAGCCTTTCGCCGGTCACGGCATTCACGACCGTGATTCCGTCGTGCAAATCCGCCACCACGAAAATTCCGGCTCTTCCGGGAATGGCTGCCGCGCCGACTCCCTGTCCTTTGGCGGAGGCGAGCGATGTGTCCGCGTGTTTGAAAAGATAGTCCCATGACGATTCACGAAGGTCCGCGGGAGTTGCCTCGAGCGGTGCTTTCATCCCGCTTCCGTCCTGCTCGCGATAAGCGGCCTCGGCCAGAGCAATCTGAGCTTTTGCCAGGGCCCTGCGGGTGTTCTCTTTTTCTTCCCCTGCCTGTGTGGCGTTGCGCTCCGCATCCCGCCGGGCCGCATCTTTTGCATCGCGTTCCGCAGCCACTTCCACCACGCGCTCCTTCGCAAGTTCCTCTGCCCGGGTGGCACGCACGGCTTGCCATGCACTGACGCCAGTGGCCGCCAGCAAAACAGCGGCGAATCCACCCGCGACGCCAAGGGCGGTCCGGTTCCGCCGGGCAAACTTGCTGAAACGATACGCCGCGGAGGGTGCGGCGGCGCTCACCGGTTCGTCCGCGAGGAACCGCTGAATGTCCAGCGCCAGACCATTGGCCGTCTCGTAGCGTCTCGTCCGGTCCTTTTCGATGGCCTTCATCACGATCCAGTCAAGGTCCGGCTCCACCGTCCGGCTGAGCTTGTCCGGCTCAATTTGCCGGGCCCGCGCCAGCAGGGTGCGTTCGTCGCCCATGATGGTGCTGAGTCGTGACGACGGTTTCACCGGCTCGACCTCGCGGATGATCCGCCGCATTTCATCGTGGCCGGCGGAGAGCAGCGACTTCGCATCAAACGGCGGCTTGCCGGTCAGCAGTTCGTATAACAGAATGCCGAGCGCGTAGATGTCGGAACGGGTATCGATGTCGAGCCCGCTGAGGGCCGCCTGCTCCGGCGACATGTAAACGGGAGTGCCGATGAATTGATCAAATTTGGTGAAGAGCGTCTTGTCAGTGAGTTTCCCCTGGGTGGCCTTGGCGATGCCAAAATCAATGACCTTCACGACCGGCTTGTCGCCGTGGAGAGTCACCATGACGTTGGACGGCTTGATGTCGCGGTGAATGATGCCCTTCTGGTGGGCGTGATTGATGGCCGAACACACATCCCCGAACAGCAGCAGCCGTTCCTTCGTGCCGAATTGCTGCTCATCGCAGAACCGGGTGATGGGGATGCCCCTCACCAGTTCCATGACGAAAAACGGCCGGCCTTTGTCGGTGGCCCCGGCGTCGAACACTTTCGCGATGTTCGGGTGATCCATCATCGCCAGCGCCTGGCGCTCCGCTTCGAAACGCACAATGACCTCGCGCGTGTCCATGCCCAATTTGATGATCTTGAGCGCCACCATCCGGGTCACCGGTTCGACCTGTTCCGCCATCCACACGGTGCCGAACCCACCCTCCCCGATCTGCTGGAGCAGCTTGTAGCGGCCGATCCTCTCACCGGCTGTTTCGTTGGGGGCCGGGATCATTGCAGGCACCTCGCCCGCGCCCTCCTTATTTACGGAATCCGGAGAGCTGTCCAATTCCGTCTCGTCCCCCGTTCGTTCCGCGAGGCTGTCCCCGCCTTCGGTTATCATGGCTCCCAGCAGGCACGCCGGGCACAACTCATGCGGGGCACTGCTGCCGAGGGGCCGCTGGCATTTTGGGCACAGGTTGAGTTCTGACATAAAGTGCCGGGTCAAGTTTTGGTGTCTTATTTTCCTTCCGCTGCGGCAGCGGGTTTCGTCTCCACCAGCGTCACCCCGCCCAGATAAAGGTCCGAACTGGCCTGCGCAGTGTTGTGCACGGAAATGGCAAGGATGTGATCACCGGCGGCGAGATTGCCCGGGAGGGGGAACTGATGCACGATACTGTCATTCTCCGGCCCCTGAGCCCGGGTGGCGGAAAGCTGGTAGGCGTCCGGGCCTGCCGGAAGATTGTCCCTGACAACTTCTTTCCCGTCGAGATAGACGATGATCCCGTCATCCCTCCGGCAGCGCAGTTCAAGATGGGTATGCGCTTTGTCCGTTTTGAAAACGTGCCGGAAATAAGCCGTGCGGCGGTGGTTCATGGATTCCGGTTTTCCGATGCTGAAGCCGGTGAAGTTGAGGCCATAGCCGAAACCGCCGTTGGGATCGGCACTGTCCGTGCCGGCCTTCCATTTGGAATCATCGAAGTCCGGGCGAAAGAAGGTCGTGTGAAAGCCCGGCGTGTTTTCCGCGGGGTCTTTGCCGTCGGTGGGATGCAGCCATTTCCATTCCGAGTCAGGGCCGATGAGCGTGCCGGGCGCGGATGCCGCCTCCGGCGAGGCCGGCTCCTCTGCGCTCGCCCCCGTGTTGGCCTGGCCAGCAGTGGCTTGCGCGGACTTTATCTCCCGCTCCGGGTTGGCCGCAAGTTCCGCCCTCCACTTTGCCGATTTCTCAGGGTTGTTAGTGGCTTCGTAGAGCGCTATTAGCCGCTCAAGTGCCTCAGTGAGGCGTATCCGGCCGTTTGGTGGAATGGCAGCCTTTCGCTCCAGCAGTTCGCGGCCGCCGGCGATAAGCAGCGGCTCAGCTTCGTCCCACCGCTTTTGACCAAGGAGGGCGCCGCCCAGCATTGATTTCGCGTTAGCCGTCGTAAACGCGTCCGGTTCGGTTTTCTCGCGGAGCTTGAGGCACTCCCGCAGCAGTTCTTCCGCGTCTGTCCACCGCCCCTTGTTCAGCAGCTTGAGTCCCATGTCGGCCATGAGAGAAAGGGTCTTGGTATTCTCAGGTCCGAACGCGGACTGAGTGCGTGCAATCAGCAGACGACGCACGGGGTCGGCATCCTCCCACCGGTCGGTGCCCTGTAATGAAACGACCAGGGTTCGCATCCAATTCAACGTATCGGGATGTTCAGCACCGAGGGTTTTCTCCGCCCTTTTGAGCGACTCCTCCGCCATGGGGACCACCCACCCGGGCTGCCCGGCCTCGAGCAGTCCCACCGCGAGGTTATTCACGCTCATCTGTGTGTCCGGATGGTCTGCTCCGAGCTTTTCACGGTGAAGTTTCACCGACTCCTGGAGAAATGGAAGTGCCCCGGATAGCCGGCCCGCTGACTGGTAAGCGGGAGACAGGGCATTCATTACTTTGAGGGTTTGCGGATGGTCCGGACCAAGGGTGGCTTTCGTTCGCTGGAGCGCCTGCTCCATGTAATCGATGGCTTCATCGGGCTGATCGCTCTCCAAGAAGGCACCGCCGAGGTTCATCATAGCGGTGAGTGTCTGCGGGTCGTCCGGGCCCAGCAGCGATCGGTTTCTCTCGAACGCTTCCTTGGCGAGCGGGAGACCTTTTTCGGGATCACCCGAGAGGCTTGCAAGCAGGGCCAGATTATTCAGGAACAAAAGGGTGGTGGGATGATCGGTGCCGTAGGTCTTGCCTGCCAGGCGGTATGCCTCTTCAGCAAGTGGCAGCCCTTCCTCCGGCTTCCTTTCGTCCATGTATGCCATCGCGGCAGTGTTCGTCACGATGAGCGTCACGGGATGATCCGGCCCGAGCGCGGATCGTGCCTGCTCAATCGCAGCCAGTGAGTATCTCCAAGCCGGCTGTGGTTTCCCGGCATCCCGGTATGCCAGGGCCGCATTATTCAACAGCATCACGGAGTTTTTGGGGGAGGGATTCCACATAGAAGGCGGCATTGCTAAAAGTTCATCGAACAGGGGAAGTGCCTTCTCCGGCCGGCCTGCTTTCTGGAACGCAATGGCGAGATTGTTGGTCAAACCTGCCAGCAAGGATGGATCTGCACCGGGAAAAAGCAGGCGGTGGCGGCGAATGCATTCCTCAAGCAGCGGGATGGCTTTTTGTGGCTGGTCGTCATCGATGAGCCCCATACCCAGAAAATTCATGCTCTTAAGCGTGTGCTCCGAGTCAGGGCCAAGATGTTTCAACTTTATTACCAGACTGCGCTCCAGAAACGGCACTGCGTGATGATACCGGCCGATTCCTTCATAGCTTGCACCAATGGTATCGAGGATTTCGGCCTGAAGAATGGGCTGGCCGGGGAAACTCGCTTCCAGCCGTCCCTCCGTGACTTCCAGCGCAGCACGGTCCAGCAATTCGAGGATCGTTGGATTTGGCTTCGCGGCCCGGGCAGATGCACCCGCCTGCAAAAGGGAGTCGGCCTGAACCGAAACGTCCGCCATCAGAAGCAGCTTTTCCTTGAGAAACCGGAGGATTGATTGTGAGATTTGCCGCTCCTCCACGGCTCGCTGTTTCTCGACCTCCACGCGCGTCAGCCTCTCGGCGGCAAGCTTCTCCGCGGCAGTTGCCCGAATAGCAAGCCAGGTGCTGATCGCGGTCGCCGCCACCAGCAGCGCCGCGATCCCGGCCGCTACCCGCAGCGCGATTTTATTGCGCCGGGCAAATTTGCGGAACTTGTAGCCCGCGCTCGGCGGGGTGGCGCTGACCGGTTCATCCGAAAGAAAGCGCACAATGTCGGCGGCCAGACCATTGGCTGTTTCGTAGCGTCTCGTCCGGTCCTTTTCGATGGCCTTCATCACGATCCAGTCGAGATCCGGCTCCACCAGCCGGCTGAGTTTGTCAGGGGAAATCTGGCGTGCCCTGGCAATAGTGCCGCGTTCGTCCCCGGCGACGGTGCTCAGGCGCGATGACGGCTTCACCGGTTCGACCTCTCGGATGATCCGCCGCATTTCCTCGTAGCCGGCGGAGAGCAGCGACTTCGCGTCAAACGGCGGCTTCCCGGTGAGCAGTTCGTATAACAGAATCCCGAGCGCGTAGATGTCGGAACGGGTGTCGATATCCAGTCCGCTGAGTGCCGCCTGCTCCGGCGACATGTAAACGGG
>JANNVM010000462.1:0-5409 GCA_031414455.1 Verrucomicrobiota bacterium | reverse complement strand
GGTCCATTTCTCATTTACGAAGAACTCGGCACAGCTCACGAAGTCAGTGAACGTCGTAATTTTCTTCGCCATGCGGCCGGCATCGCGCCACTCCTCTCCCATTTCGCCGCCGCCGCGCACATGGGCCACGGCGTAGATGATACCGCGGTCCAGCAAACTGATGATTGGCGAATTGAACGACGCCGTCTCGCTGATTCCGTAGGAGCCGTAGCCATAAAGATACAGCGGCTGCGGCCGGCTGCGGTCGAGATCGGCGCGATGCACGATGCTGAGCGGAATCTGCACGCCGTCCGCAGCAGTGGCCATGAGTCGCAAAGTCTTATATCCTGCCCGGGCGTAGCCCGGCACCTCCTTGTCCTTGAGCGTGCGCTGCTCGCCCGTGAGGCCATTCACCGCGCGCACTGACGGCGGAGTCACCATGCTCTCGTAGCGATAGCGGAATTCCTTCGCGTCGAAGTCGAGGTTCACACCGGGGGCGACGTCATAGGCCTGCTCCGGCATTTCGAGGCGACGGCTTTTGCCCGTGGCGAAATCGCAGAGCCGGATGCGCGGCAGCCCGCCCTCGCGCTCCATCACGGCCATGAAGTTCACGAACGGAATGATGGCGTCCACTTTCACCGCGGGGTTGTGAGGCAGCACGTCGGTCCATTTTTCGGGTGTGCTGGCGGGTGCCCTGACGACGCGGAAGTTCTTCGCACCTTTATTGGTGACGAAATAGTAGTGCCCGTCGCGGTGCTCCGCTTTGTAGTCGTGATCTTTTTCCCGCGGCAGGAGTACCGCGAAGCCCCCCTCATTCCGGCCGGAATCCACGGCACGGACCTCGGTGGTGGTCTTGCTGATGCTGCTGCAAAAGACCATGTGCCAGTCGGCGGAGATGGTAACGCTGAGGTCGAAGAGTTCGTCCTTCTCCTCGTAGAGCATTTCCTTTTTGCCGGTCTTGATATTGATGCGCCAGACTTTATCCGACCGTTTGGCCTTATTCTCCGTGGTGAAATACAAAAGGTCTTCTCCGTCCGCCCAGGTGATAGTGGAGACCTTGCCGATCTTCTGAGGCACCGGCTTCATGGTCTCCAGATCAAGGATGAAGACCTCGTACTCCCGGTAGCCTGTCCAGTCCACCGTGTAGAGCAAACGCGAGCCGCTGCGGTTCACCTGATAGTGCTCCACCTCCGTGTATTCCTTTCCCTCCGCGAGCTTGTTCACATCGAGCACGATCTGCTCCGCCGCGCCTGGCTCATCTTTGCGCCGGCAGAAGACGGGATGCTGCTTCCCCGCCTCCTCGCGCTGATACCAAAGCCAGTCGCGCCACTCCGCCGGAGCCGTGCTGTCCGCCTCCTTCACCCGGCTCACCATTTCGTTGTAGAGCTTCTTTCGCAACTCCACCGCCGGCGCGAGGACCGCTTCGGTGTGCAGGTTTTCCGCCCGCAGATGTTCGATAACGGCTGGGTTGTCCTTCTCCCTCAGCCAAAAGTAATCATCCACTCGCTTGTCTCCATGCACCGAGACGTCCTTCGGCTTTTTCGCCGGCTGCGGCGCTGCGTGCGGGGCAAATTCGGCACGGGCGTTCCCAAGAAACGCGGTGAGCATGGCGGCGATCAGAATTCTCATGCCGCCACAAGTTCGCGTTTCACTGCTGCGGGCAAGTGGAGTTGTTTGATCAGCCAGCGGGAACGTAGCGCGGCCATGCCCTTAGGCCGGCCGTGTTTGTCTTCACTGCACACGGCGCTGACAAAGGCGAACACGGGCAGGCTAAGGCCATGCCCGCGCTACGGGGCCGTCACTTAACCTCCACCAGCGGCAGCCCGTCCATGTCGGCTTCGATCTTCGCGCCGCCTTTGGTGAGCAGCCGCGGCGGATAGCCGGCGGGACTGGCGAAGACGCTCAGAATGGAAGGGCCGGAGGTTTCGGCGTAGAGAACCTCGATGGGATACTCGCCTTTCTTCAGGGTGATGGCACCGATGTTCTGGGCATTGGAGCCGGTGCGGTCGGGATCCTCTTCCCAAAGGGTATCGCCATCAATCCGGTAAGTGTAGCCGGTGCCGCGGACGAGTTTCTTCCACTTTTGTCCGCCGATGCAGAGCGCGCTGTGGTCTTCGCTGTGAACACCGATATGATAGTCGCCGTCCCGCGGGATGACGAGAGTGGCGGTGGCGCGGATCGCGTAGTTGTTCTGATCGCCGGGAGCATCGAGCGGGAAACCGGCAGGATCGGGAAACTCGACATCTCCCTCCGCGCCGCTGTCCGTGAAGTTGACGCGGTCCACGTCATTCAGCGCGAAGCCTTCTGTGTGCTCCACCAGCGAGAACGCATTCCGCAGCGTGCGCAGAGGCTTGCCGTTATCCGGCACCAGCGTGCGGCTGACGGTCCAGCCGGTATCGGAAACGCCAGGCCACGCAAGTTCACCCGCGGCTTTGTGGCCCGGCACCCGCCAGGCATCAGTAGCCCCTTCGCTGCTGAAGGCACCAGGCGCGGCGAGCACTTGAAGCATCATCCCGTTGATACGGTTTCCCAGAAAGATCTCCATGCGGTGATCACCGGCGGGAAGTTCGATGACACCGATGGCGCAGCCGTCGCCGCTTTCGGTGTCGAAGAAGAGCGTCTCCGCATCCAGCGGATCGAGCCCGCCGAGGCCCGTGGCACTTTTCCATTTTATGCCAGGAAACCGGGCCGCGAAAAAGTCGTCGCCATGAATGTTGAAACTCCACACGCCCGGCGTGGCGACATGCACGGTGCCGACATGCAGTGCGCCGCAGCCTTTTTCCTCACAGGGATGCGCAGGCTTGCCGCTGATGGCAATCCAGCCGCCGGCCGTCGCACGCGTTTCCATGAGGTGATAGTTGAGTTGCGGCATCCCATAGCGGGGAATGTCGGCTTTGAGCGCAGGCAGAAAGTCTTCGAGCATCTCGCGGATGCTGTGACTCTCCAGATTCATCATACTGCAGGTGGTCCACGCGCCGGCACCTTTTCGTTCGCTGCTACCCGCAAGGATAGCCACCGGCCAATGTTCCGGCAGCACGCGACCGATGGCGCGCACCCCTTCAACCGGCGCGGGAAGATTCGTGTCCCATTCGATGAGAAACGGATGCTGATGCTCAATCTCGCCGCCGGCCCCGATGCCCCAGTCGGCCCAGCGTCCGGCGTATTCCACGGCCACCGCATCCTCACCGCCTTCGGATCCCGCGTTAGGCTCGGGTCCGCGCCACGGGGCATAATCACCGAGCGGCTCCCCCGTCACCCAGCGCCAGCCGCCGCGCCGGTTGCTGCCGGCTTCCCGGCCTCCGTACATTTCGTTATCGGTGAGCCCGATCCAGAGATACCAGCCCTCGACGAACTGATAGACAAACATGTTCTCCGCCGCGCTGCCGATGGTGACGAGGTGCCCCGGCTTGTCCGTGCCGCCTTTCGGATCTTTGGTGGCGGCGGCGAGTTCCTGGGCCTTTGTCCATGTGAGAGGTTCGACGGAAGTCTGATAGAGATTCCAGGTGCCGCCCGGTCCGAAGGGCGCGCAAAGTAATCCTCCCGGCGGCGAATTGGCAGCGATGGCGGGCAGGCCACTCGTGAGAATGCCGGCGGCAGTGAGGCAGGTGCGGAGATACATGGCGGCCACAAGTGAAGCCCACAGTGCGACCGGTTCAACAGTCGCTTTCCAGCAATAACAGCATCCACTCCCCCTGCGACTGAAAACAGCCGGTTCGGATGCGGGCCGATTTTGGCAGGGAGAGCAGTCAGGCTTCAAAGAGGTGCCGGTCTTTGGAGAGCCCGGTCATGAGCACGACGGCGATGACGGTGCCGAATGGAATCGACAGCAGATTCATGCCGCAGAGCACCATTCCGAGCGTATAACCAAAGCGTTTGCGGCGGGCCAGCAGAATGGCGGCCGCGAGGCTGGGCAGGCCGCAAAAGACAAAGTACCAGCCGAAGAGCGGATGATCCCATCCTCCCGGCCGTTCCGGCGGGTTCAGCGACATCAGGCCGAGCACTTCTGCGAAGACGAAATTGCCCAGGAACATCCAAATAAAGCAGCCGGTGTTGGTGGCCATCACGCGCGGACGCGGGCGTTCGGACGGATTCTCGACAAACGAGTGTCCGCAGCGGCACATCATGGCCTCCTCCGGCTGGGGCGTTCGACAGCGGGGGCATTTCTTCATAACCGGTCAGGGCGCGGGACCGTCACTTCGGCAAGGGAGTGTTTGCCAATTCCGCGGTTACCGCTGTGCCTGGAGCCATGCGATGATGTCTGCCATCTCCTGAGTCGTCATACCGGTCTCCAGTCCCGCAGGCATGAGTGACTGGCCGGTGCTTTTCAAATCGGCAAGGTCACTGCGCAGCACGAGTTTGCTGCTGCCATCGGTGAGTTTGAAGGTGACGCTGTTGCCGGTCTCCGACGTGACGAGACCGTAGAGTTCGCTGCCGTCCTTCAGCTTCGCCTGGAACGCAAAGAAACCCGGCTGCACATCGAGCGACGGATCAATGATGTTGGTCAGGATCTTCTCCGCCGGATGATTGATGATGGATTTCAAATCCGGGCCAATGGCGAGGCCCGTGCCTTCCAACTGATGACAGCCGATGCAGCGGGCGAAGACCAACTTCCCTCGCACAGCATCGCCTTTGAGCGAGAGCGCAGGGCGGAACTGCTCCAGCACTTCCTTCCGCAACGACTCCGCCTTCAGCACCGCGACCGCGAGGTCTCGGACTTTCTGTGAACTGTGGTTTGATAGCCGCGCGCGCTGCGTGGCGTCCAGCGCCGTGTTCGGATTCGACTTCACGTGCTCCAGCAGCGCCAGCGCCCACGGCTCGCGGGAGAGTAGCGCTTCTATAATTGCGCCGCGCGTCTGCGGCGTGAGCGACGGGAAGTCGTGAAGGAGAATGGCGGGGACGATTGACTCGCTGGTGGAGCCAAGCGCGCGCACGGCGGCGAGTTGCAGCGCGTGATCACTGCGGGGCGTGAGCCAGTTGGGAAGGATCTCCATCGCGATGCGGCGTCCGGCTTCGTCCCGAATAAGCAGGCCGGCGGCGGCGGCTCGGAGCGCGGGCGGCGCTGCCGCGTCGGCAACAGCACGCGTCGCGAATGCGAACGCGGCGTCCGCAGACTTGAGCAAGGATGTGAGTACGTCGGCTCTTGCTGCGAGCGCCGCGCGGGTGACTTTCTTCCTCTCCAGAGCCGCCTGCAGCCTGGCGAACGCATTCAACTGATCTGCGGTGAAGTTACCGTCGGCACTCGTGAGCGATGGGCGCAGCATGGCGGCGAGGGAATCCCGGTCATCCAGAGCGAGGGCGAGCGTGGTGAGATCATCTGCATAAGCTGCGAACGCCTCGCCGCCCGCAGCGGCCAGGCCCACGCACAGTGCGCGACAGTGCGGCACGGCGCTGCTCATTACGGCGGCGCGCATCCACGGATCGGCGTGATCG
>JANNVM010000461.1:0-14023 GCA_031414455.1 Verrucomicrobiota bacterium | reverse complement strand
GATGCTGGAAGCCGCAAAGTTGATCCCCAGCGTGATGATTGACTGCAGTCACGGCAATTCCAGCAAGGACCACCGCAACCAGCCGAAAGTCGCCGCCGACGTCGGCAGTCAAATGCGCGCCGGCAACAAAGCCATCACCGGAGTCATGCTCGAAAGCTACCTCGTCGAAGGACGCCAGGATGTGGTGCCCGGCAAAGACCTCGTCTTTGGCCAGAGCATCACCGACGCCTGCATCAACTGGGACGCGACGAAGGACGTGCTGGCGGGACTAGCGGACGCGGTGCGGGACCGGAGGGGGTGATCCCCGGTTCCAACAGCAGCACCTGCGCGCACGGCATCACCGCCTGTGCGATGGGCGGGATGTATTGCTTCTCCAAGCCCGGCACAAGGCATGTCCCGCGGATATGACTACCTAACTGGAGCGTCGCCGCCTGCGCCATCAATTCCGAAACCCGCTCGACAACGGTGCCAGCCTCATCACCGCCCGCGCCCCGCACCCGCCCCGCCTGGCCGTGCCATCAAGCGTTTCCCCCTCCGCCAGCGGTGAACGGGCGGCTCACTCCACGACGCGCAGGCGCAGGAAGATGCGGGCTAACGTGGAGCGGGGTTCCGTGGAGCGCCAGGTGACGGTGGCGATGCCATCGCCGTTGTTGCGGGTGCTCACGTAGTTGAGTCCGCTGCTTTGCCATGAGCCGGGGGCGAGCGTTCCGGAGATTTCCGGCGTGACGGTCACGCCGTCGGCGGAGAGGCTGAGTGGGTATTCGACGACGAGATACGTGCCGGGCACGTTGTTCACGACGAAGTCATGGCTGCGCGTTTGGAGGACGGGCGTGCCGTTGGGGATGGAGGGATCGAGGCCGAGGGCGTGCTCGACCACGGCGGCGAGGCCATCGTTGTCGTCATCGCTGGCGGGATTGGCGGGCGGCGCGGTGCCGTTGCTGATGCCGGGGGTGCCGCCGGCCTGGGCGCTGCTGCGCCAGCTTGCGGGCAGGTTGTGGTCGGGATTGGCGGGCGGGTTGTTCAGCACGAGGCTGAATCCGTTGCCGTCGGCGTCCACGGGCCACGGTTCGGTGTCGAGCCAGGCGAAGCTCTTTATATTACCAGCCGCAGCATCGAGCAGCGTGAGCGTTTCGCCGCCGTTGGAGAGATTGCCGGAATACGGGCCGGTGAGTTTGAGTCCGGCGGAAATGCCGTAACGCATGGCGAAAGCGGCGGGGTTTTCCGCCACTGCGACGCGCTGACCTGGCTCGAGGCGCAGCAGCGAAGGACTGAGCGCGGCGGTGAACTGGAAGCCGATGCCCGCGGTGAAGGAGACACCGGTAAGGTCCACGGCGGACGCGCCGATGTTCAGCAACTCGACGTATTCAAAGTCATTCCCCGCGGTGAATCCCGCCGCATTCTCCGCAGGCGTGGGATCGGACGGGTTGTAGTTCATTTCAGAAACGACGAGGTTCGCCGCGGAGGCAGGCACGGCATCCACGATGAACGATGCCTCCGTCATGGGCGTCCATGAATTCGTCGCGGTGTCATACACGCGGGCTTTGACGGTGGCTGAGGTGGTGAGGGAAAGCGGGCCGGCGTAGGCCACGGCAGTGGCGGACGGTGCGCCGGAGACGCCACTGCGGATGCCGGTTTCCAGCACCGCCTGGCAAAGGAAGTCACTGCTGTTGATTCCGAAGTTGAGGCCGTGGAGGGCCAGCAAATTGTCGCCTTCGTGGAGCGCGGCGAGATTGGCGGTGCAGTCGAATTCGGCGAGCGTTTTGGCGGTGGCTTCATCGAAAGCAGAAGGCGTGGCGGCGGAGTTCCACGTCAGCGTGGCGGGCGCATAGCTGTCGGCGATCTTCGTGCCGTTTAGATAAGCGACGAATCCGTCGTCGCGCCGGATGCGGAGCTTGAGGAAGTTCACGCCGTCCATCTGCGCGGCGGTGACGTTGAAGGGAATGCGGATGTAGCAGGTCTGATTCACGCCTTTCATCACCGGATTGGGCGCTTCCAGATTGCTGCCGATGTAGGGATTGTAGTCCGGGTTGTCGTCGTAGCCCACACCCTGTGGACCGGCGAACCACGCGCTGTGATTGAATGCGAAGTCGCTGCGCCACGTCGCACCGGTGTCGGCGGAGGGCACGAGCACGCGGCAAGGCGCGTTCTCCGCGACGAGCGTGCGCGCATTGTCCGGCACGTAGGGCGAGCGCGGATCGGAGCCGTCGAGTGTGTAGTAGAGGGTGCCGGCGGTGTAGGTCTTGCCGGCGGGCGGCGTGCCGGTATAACGGTTTATCGCAAGCGGGAACGGCGTGCTCACGATGCCGCCGGGCTGACTGAACGACGGCGGGCGCAGCACCGTGGTGCCGCTGTATAGCTGGTCATCAAGCCAGGTGAGGCGCGTGGTGACCCAGGTCCGCATGACATCCACCTCCGCCTGAAATGATGTCAGGCTGGTGGCGGTGGCGGGATTCGGCCAGTGGCGCTGGCCGAGGATTTGATACTTCCGGTAATGCCGCGCCACCGGGTTTTGCACCGTGGTGGACATGTTGTTCGTAATCGTGGCGCTACTGCCGTCGCGGAGCATCGCCGCCGTGTCATCAATGCGCGCGGTAATGGCCGCAGTGGACCAAAGCGAGCGCCGGAGCTGCCAGTAGCGGTCAAAGTGAAACTGCCGGTAGTCTGCATCCTGATGCAGTCGCGGATACCACATGCCGCCGTTACCGGTGCCGGTGCCCGCGGTGTCGTAGAGCCAGCCGGCCGGCGTGTCGCCGGTCGCATAGTCGGCATTGCCCAGGGAGATATTGAAGTCCCACAGCGGTCCCGCTTTGATTTTCCCGCCGCGGTCTTTGTTGAAGTAGGTGCTGAAGACATAACCATCCACCTGCTTGCTAATCTCCACCGCCCACTGCGCATCCATGAACGTGCCGCGGTCCATCCACGCCTGGTAGCCGGTCGCGGGATTGGCAAAATTCGCGCCGGCGAGCGCGGCCTCGAACGAATTGAGGTAGCCGGAGAGGTAGTTGAACTGGGCCGTGTTGAGCGCCTCGGGATCGTGCCCTTCCATGAACTGATTGTAAGTCGCCGTATTCCACTGCGTGGAGCCGGGCGCATTCTTGTCGTGTTTGAAAACGTAGCCGCCCTGCACCAGCACGGGATCGGTCACTTGCGGATTCGTCTTCGCCACGTCCACGCGGTTTCGCCCCTGCTTGGGCTTCTCCACGAGGAGGTAAATACCGCGGTAGTCGGCGTAGCTCACCGGCTGGCCGGCTTCCTGATTGAAGAAGACCTCCACAAAGCGCGTACGCGGCGCGAAGTAACCCGCGGCGCTCCCGGCGAAGGTGGAATAGACGAGGTAGTTGCGCATCAGTGTCTTGTCCGACCACGGACCGTGCAGCGCCCAGTCGGACTCTGCAGGCATTCCAAGAATGGCCACATCCTTGTCGCGGCCCTCGTTGTCCCACGTCTCCCAGGCGTAGGGCTTTTGGGGAAAGCCCGAGGAACTCTCACCGCGCACATGCACGCCGCCGCGACCCTGAAAGTCCGGCACATCCGTCAGCCGCGCGCGCCCGGTGACGGCATCGTTGCCGATGACCACGCCATACGTCAGGCGATAGGGCCGGCTGGCCCCGGGATCCGTTACCGAATCCACGGACACACCAAAGCTGTCGAGCACGACGACCGGCAGGTTCGACGAAAACGCCGGCTGGCCCGCGCCATTGAAGCTGGCGAGCGAGCTGTCGAGCAGCAGAAACGTGCGACTGCTGACCGGCCCCGGTAATGCGCCGGGGCGATATACCCGCGCGCGGAGCGTGGTTGTCGCCGTCACATTGTACACCGCCGCATAGGCCGTGGAAGTGTCAGTCGGCACGGTGCCATTGGTCGTATAGCGCACCGTCGCGCCCGCCGGCACGGTGATGGAAACCGGCGTCGCGCCCGTGATCAGCCCGCCATCGCGCGACCACACCACATCCTCCGCCGGCGGGTTGGCGGCCTGCGGCGCCACATTCCTCCCGCCCGGCGACGGCGTGGAAAGATAGCCCCGCGTGCGTGCCGTGCCGAGTTCCCCATAGGCCACATCCTTCGCCTGGGCGAGATAGTTGGAGCTGTCCGCCACGCTCAAGTCCGCTCGCGTCAGCGCCAGATAGCCGCCTTCATTGGCGAGCCGGAAATTCGTGTGCAGGTCCGCGGGCGTGAGCCGGTTCTTGCCCGACGCGTCCACGATGAGGTAGCTGTAAGGCGGCATTGTCACCGCCGGGAAGGTCCACTTCGCCGGCAGCGTCGCATCGTCCGTGAGATGCCAGCCGGTCAGCGAAGCCGTGGCATTCTGTCCGTTGTAGATCTCGATCCAGTCCGGCGTGTCCGTTTCGCTGTCCTCGCGCGAGGCATTGTCGGCCACAAACTCACTGATCACCGGCCCGCCGGTTTCGATGAGCGGCTGCGGAACCGTGGTGATGGAAACGTTGTCCAGATAAACGTCCTGCGACAGCCCGCCGGTGGAGGCGGAAAAGGCGAAAGTGAATCCCGTGCCCGGCCAGCCCGCCGGCAGTTTCAGATCAGTCACCACCGTGCCGTTGTAGGTCACGTCGAGGCCATTCGTGCTGTCCCAATGCACCGTCACCGGCACGTAGGTCGTGGGGCTGTAAGCAAACGTGCGCAGCGCATTGGCCACGCTCACGCCATCCTGAAAAATTTCCACTGACGGCGGATCGCCGCCATTATTATAAGTGTCCCAGCCGATGACCAGCCCGCCCGGCATAACAAAGCCCAGCGGCCCGCCGCCCTGACCCGCGGGGATGGGTCCGAAATTCAGCGAGAACCCGTCCGCCGGCACTTCCGCGCCATTCTGCGTCATGCGCACGGAAAAGGTCACATCGAACGACTGCAACTCGCGCCCGGCGTCGAGGTCCGGCAGCTTAAATGAGGACGCCGTACTATAAATCCCCGACTGTACCAGCCGCAGCGCGCCGCCCTGCACCGACGCGATGACCGGATTGGCATTCGAAGTCGAAAGCTCTGTCCCGGCGCCGATCACCGTCGTCCCGTCCGGCAGCGCGAACGCCTGGGAATAGGAACCGGCCCGCGCCGCGAGTGAGGTAATGAGGAGCAGTGCGGCCGCCGCGACGGACGGTGGGAGAGAGGGAGGGGGCATGGCCCTGTTGTGCCGGAACGCGGCAAGAATGGCAAGACTGGACTCGTCAGCGTGCCGGTGCGCTCGTTGCGGCGGTTATACCACTGGGTGATGCTTGAGGGTCTTCATCATGCGGGCAAGGCTTCCATTTCCGGCTCCCCTCCACCATCGGCGCAGATGCACACGCATTGACGCAGGTTGTCCAATCGGGTGAGGTGCCTGATTTGCGGAAAACAGTTGCCATGCGAAAGCGATGGTTGAGGGGTTGAAAAAGGCACTCGATTCATCCAGCGCCGCTGGCAACACCCGGGGATGCCACAGAACCATTGCATGTGTCACAAAACACTATCAATAAGCAAATTACAGAATTAAAAGTCAGTTTTCAGAGATCAAACATCTCTCTCCGCCCGTATTCACCTGGGAGCGGCTTCCACGGCTTCATGCCGGGCGGGGCGGCGGCTTCCGGTTTCCCCGATGAGCTCCCCTTCCCCAATCTACGACGCCGCCGATCCCTTCGCGGCACCACTGGTGCATTTTCTTCGCCGGCACCCAAAGCGGATCGTCTTTCCGGACGGCAATGATCCCCGCGTGATCCGCGTGGCGGCGGAACTGGCATGTCTCGAATGTGTGGCACCAATCTTGCTGGGACGGCGCGAGGAAATTCACAGAACCGCACGGGAACTGGGCGTGAAGACGGATTTCATCGGTGTGATCGAGCCGGAGCGGAGCGAGGATTTCCCGCTCTTCTGTGAGCGATACCGGAAGATCGGGCGCTACCGGAAGGTGAAGGTCACGGACCCTGGTGCCGTGATGGCCAAGCCGGCTTACTATGGCGCGATGATGCTTCAGTATGGTTATGCTGACGGACTGGTGGGCGGAAACCTCTCGCTGCCCGCGGCCTTTTACCGGGCGCTGTTTCACATGTTGAAAAAGCTGCCAGGCCTGGACAGCGCGGGCAGTTGCCTGCCACTAACGCTGACGCACCGGCCGGATTTGGGAGTGAAGGGCACGCTGTTCCTCGCTGACTGCGCCATCATTCCTTCACCGACAGTGCCGCAACTCGCTCTTCTGGCCGTGGAGACAGCACGGGCCGCGGCGCTGCTGCTGGACGAATTGCCCCGCGTCGCCATGATCAGTTATTCCACGCGCGGCAGTGTTCAGGACGCGGCCACGCAGCGCGTGCTGGCCGCCACCGGCCTCGCCCGCGACATGGCGAGACGGGAATTTTTGAAAATGGAGATAGACGGCGAGTTGGAAATAGACGCAGCGCTGGATCCGGCCGCCGCAGCACGCAAGGCTCCGCTGAGCGCTGTCGCCGGCGTGGCCAACATTCTCATCTTTCCCAACCTTACCGCCGCCAGCGCCGCAGCGCGCCTCCTCGAGATCACCGCCGGCGCGGAACCCTGCGGCCATCTCATCCTCGGTCTCGCCCGTCCGGCCGCCTGCGTCTCCCGCGTGGCCACGGATAAAACGATTTTCCGCGCCGCGCTGGCGACGGCAATGCGGGCTGTGGCCTACCGTGAAGTGATTGAGCGGGAGTAGTATTGCTACTCCGCGGCGAGCGGCACGGTGCGGCGCGTTCTGCCCGCGAAACGCACGAGTTCCGTGTAGCCTGCGGCCCCGGCGAGTTCGATGGCTGCGGGAAAAGCCCGTCCGACTTCTGAAGGAGCATGGGCGTCGGAGTTGATCGTTAGCGGGATGCCGGCGCTGCGGGCGAGGGTGAGGAATTCGAGAGCGGGATACATTTCCCGGACGTCTTTGAAGAGTCCGGCGGTATTGAGTTCGATGGCGATACCGGCCCCGGCCACCGCGGCGATCGCGGGCTCATAGTAGCGGCGGAGGTCGCCGCCGGGACGGTGACCGAACTTCTTGATCAGGTCCGGATGGCCCATAATGTCAAAGTATCCGCTGCGGGCGGCACTGGCGAAGAGGTGCCAGTAACGGTCCCACGCCTCCTCTGCACCGAAGTCAGTGAAGCGCTGCTTCTCCGCGGGATTATCGAAATTCCACGCGCCGATGTAATGGACACTGCCTATCAGATAGTCCCAGGGCGCGCCCGCGGCGAGGTTTTCGATCCAGGATTCGCCGCCTTCGAGCCAGTCCACTTCGAGGGCCATGCGCACCGGCAGGTCGCCGGCGGCGGTGCGGGCGGCGGCGATCCAGTCAAAGTATTGGGGAAGTTCCTCCGCGAGCATGCGCCAGTCGTCGAAGTACGAGGGCATGGGGCTGTGATCAGAGAAGCCGATTTCCGGGAGACCCAGCCCGCGGGCGCGGGCGACGTATTCCTCCGCGGTGCCGGTGGCGTGCCGGCACAGCGGAGTGTGCATGTGATAGTCGGCGGGCATGGTCACAAGCCGGTGGGATGGTCCATGAATTCCCACGGCAACCGGTGCTTTGCGGCCAGCCATGCGGCGGCGGCTTTGACCCCGAACGTCTCCGTGGCGTAGTGGCCTCCGTAGAGAAGATTGACGCCGAGCTCCTCAGCAGCGGTATAACTCCAGTGCGGGCCTTCCCCGGTGATGAAAGTGTCCACCCCGCTCGCGGCGATGGCGGCGATTTCCGATCCGGCCCCGCCGGTGATGATGCCGAGTTCCCGGACTTTTTCAGGACCACCCTGACAAACATGCACCGCGCCGCCGACCGCGGTGGCGAGACGTTTCACCAGTGCGGTGCGGGTGAGGTTCACCTGCGCACGCAGGCCGACCTTAAGTCCCTTCCAGTCAAAGAACGGCGTCGTCTTCGTTATTCCAAGGGCTTTGGCGAGCAGCGCATTGTTGCCGAGCCGCGGATGGACATCAAGCGGCAGGTGGGCGCTGTAGATCGCCATGCCGGCATTCATCGCGGTGCGGATTTTTGCAAAGACGCTGCCGGTGAGGCACTGCGCCCCGCTCCAGAACATCCCGTGATGCACCAGCAGCAGCACCGGCCCTGACAATTTGGACGCCTCCTGCACCACCGGCAGACACGCGTCCACCGCGGCGACAATTCGCCCCACTGTGCCCTCGTTGTTCTGTAACTGGAGGCCATTGAGCGCGCCGGAATAGTCAGGGATCGCGCGAATATTCAACTCGCGGTCCAGTTGCGCGACGAGGCTGGAGAGACTGGCTGGCTGGCTCATGGCTGCTGGCGCTTAAAAACGTATTTCCTGTCACCGGTGCCGACGAGTGGCGGGACCTTGTCGCGCTCGAAGTGGTCGTAGCCTTCCTTGAGGTTGGTCCAAAAGCCGTGCCACTCATTCGACTTCTCCTTCTCCAGGCGTTCCGTCGTCATGCGGAAGGGGAAGATGTGAACCTGGAATTCGTCCTGTTTGCCCCGCAGCGCCGCTTCGACGAGGAGATAGATGATTTCGATCTGGGGATCGGTCATGGCAAAGCAGCCGATGGAGACGTCGCTGCCGTGGACCATAATGTAGTCGCCAGTGCGGCCCAAAGCTTTGTCGAAGGCATTGGGATACCCCACGTTAAACGCGAGATGGAATTTGGAGTCGGGATTGAGTTGCCGTGCGCCGACGTGATAGAATCCCTCCGGGGCCATGCAGTCGCCCTTCTTGAGCTTGGGACCGGGGCCCTTTCCTCCGAGATTGGCGACGCGGAAGGTGCGGAAGATTCGATAGCGACCGCCGATGTCGTCCCGCATCCAGAGTTCCAGTTCCATGCTTTCCTTGAAGATGCGGATGAAAACGGGCGCGCCTGTCTTGAGACCCGATTTTTTCACCTCATTGACCAGCGTGGGCCAGAGTCGCTCTTTGACCTGAGCGACCCGGGTCGTCTGCGGCGTGCCGCGGGCCCTGGCGACGCGGAGGTAGAGGAAAAAAGACAGGATGAGAAGTCCAATGAGGACGTAACCGAATTTGTGAAGCATGGCACGCACGGTGTCCGGGCGCACCGTGATCTCAAGCGGGCTTACGGCGGGGGCGCGGTCTGCCCGGCAATGAGCCGCTCCACACTGAGATCGGCATTTTCCCCCGTGGCGCGACCGACCTCGTTACCGCCGGCATAGACGACCCACACCGGCAGAGCATCCACCCCGGCCTTATCAGCAAGATCCGGATCCTCGTCGAGATTGCCCAGGGCAACGATCGCGCGGCCGCGAACCGATTGCGCCAGGGAATCGAGGCCACGTGCCATGCGGGCACCGGCGGTATTCCCTTTCCTTGTAAAGAGGGCCACCAGGACCGGAGCATTGCGACGGGCGACGGAAAGGTTTGTCGTGGTCAGTTGATAAACTTTGCCGGCCACGGGTTTGGCCGGTGACTCGCTGAAAAACCCGGACGGCAGGTCACTGATGAAGATCATCAGTCCAATTGCCGCGGCCGCGCCGCCTGCGATCCAGAGAAAGCTGCTATCTGATTTCATGTGGTGATTAGCGGTTGAGTGAGCGGGTGATGCCGTCCGCGATGGCGCGCGCGATGCGGTCCTGATAGGCAGGATTCGTCAGCAGACTGCGTTCGGACCGCGAAGAAAGGAAGCCGCATTCCACCAGTGCCGCCGGGCACGCGGTCCGCCGCAGAACGGTGAAGTCTCTGCATTTCAGGCCCCGGTTCGGCGTGCTGGTGCGGTAGTCCAGACTGCGATGGATGGAAGACGCCAGCCGCGCGCCCCGGGCACCGCAATAATACGTCTCAATGCCCCGCGCCTCGCGCTGCGAATCCGCGTTGCAGTGAATACTCACGAGGATACTGCGGCGAAATCCATTCGCGACAGCAGCCCGGCCTTCCAGAGACCTGTAGACATCGCTTCGTCGCGTCATCGCGGTTTTGACGCCACGTGCTTTGAGATACCGCTCCACTCTCCGGGCGATGTTCAACGTCAGCGTCTTCTCGGACACGCCTCCCCATCTCGCTCCCCGGTCCTTCCCCCCGTGGCCAGGATCAAGGACTACCACTGTGCCGGCCGCGATCGCAGGACAAAGCAGCCCGCCCAGGATCAGGGCCGCAATGAGAAAACAGCGGGTAAGAGACGTCATAATACGGGACAGATGTGTATAATTACTATAATAAAACTGAATCATCAACAATTTATTATAATTACTCTGCGCAAGTCAGAGCCCATTCCCCGCCTGCCAGCATCGCGATTCCAGCACATGACTGATTGATGCACTTTAAGATCATCGTCATTGGCAAGCCCTCGCTGGACTGGGCGCGCGGCGGAATCGCCGACTACTTCCAGCGGCTGACCCGCTATACCAAAGCCGGCATGGAGTATCTCCGGGAAGGGAGCACCGCGCAAAACGGTGAACGACTCCTCAAAGCCTCCGCAGGCTGCCGCCGCATTGTGATGGACGAACGGGGCGCACCGTTCACTACCGCGGCTGCCCGGGAGAGAGTGGATCGCTGGGAACGGGACGCCGGCATCAAAAGCGTCGCCTTTCTCATCGGCGGGGCGGACGGCCACGACGACGCCCTTCGCAGCAAGGCGGATGAACTGTGGGCGCTCAGCCCGCTGACGCTCCAGCATGAACTGGCTCTCGTTGTTTTGCTCGAACAGCTCTACCGCATTCACACCATCAAGCGCGGCGAACCCTATCATCGTTGATCCGTGATGCGGCCCGCCCTTCTTCTCCCTCGACAACCACCGGACGGCGGCGAATGAGCGGACGGCCATGCGCATCTTCGACCGCTACATTGCACGGCAAATCCTCGTCTCAACGCTCCTCGCGGTCGCCGTTCTGAGCGTCGTGCTCGTGGTGGGGCAGATCTTCAAAAAGCTGCTCGACCTTCTTGTGGAAGGAGTGATTGAGCCGTCGGTCATCTTCAAGTTCATGGCCTGCGCATTCGGCGCTTCGTTGAGCTACACCCTCCCGTGGGGTCTGCTGACCGCCGTACTCCTCACGTTTGGCCGGCTCTCGGCGGACAATGAACTCATCTCCATGCGCATGGCGGGCCTCAGCCTGCGCCGCATCTGTCTGCCGGTTTTTATGGTGGCCGGCTCGTTCTCGCTGCTGTGCTTTTGGATCAATACAGTGATCGCCCCGCTGTCCATTCGCGAAATAGACCACATGACCAAGCAGGCCGTCATCCGTGATCCGCGGGTGATCTTTGCCCCCGACAAGGTGCTGGATAGAATTCCCGGGCATCTCCTCTACGTCGAGGACCGGAAGGGCAATGATTTGACAAACATCCAGATCGTTCAGCTTGAGGCCGCCGGAGGAAAGGACAGGGGCGGACGTCCCACGGGCATCATCTTTGCCAAAAAAGGGCACCTCACCACCGCGGGCATGACCGAGAATCAGGCCATCGAGTTCGGTGCGAAGGGAAATACCTACTTCATCCGGGACGAGGCACCGCCCCTAACGGACGCCGAAAGGTCCACGCTGCCGCCGGAAGCGATCTCCGCCCGCGAGTCCGCCGCGGCGACGGAGTCCAAACAGGCACCGCGCATATCAGATTTCGGCACGCAAGTGTCGGACATCCCCATCAGTGTAAAAGCCATCCTCGAAAAATCGGCCAAGGTTCGCGTGGATGTGCTGACCATGGCGGAACTCAAGGATTACGCCGCCGCTCCTGGCTCGATTCAGCGGGAGCATCCCGGTGTCATGGTGCCGAAGGAAAGCGAGATGCGTGTGGAATATCACCGGCGTCTCAGTTTCTCGCTGGCCTGCCTCGTGCTGGCCCTCGCCGGCGTTCCCTTCGGCATCGCGGCGCAGCGGCGCGAGACATCCTCGGGCTTTGTCCTCAGTCTGGTGGTGGGTATCGGCTATTTCTCACTCATCATGGTCGGCGGCATGTTCAGCCGGAAGCCTGAATACCTGCCCCACCTGTGGACATGGCTTCCCAATGTGGTGTTCGGCCCCATGGGGCTGATGTTGTTCCGGCGGATGCAAAGAAAGTGAACACCGGCACCCGCGGCTCGACATGACACAGGGCTTTTCCCTTGTCGGCGCAGAGGCAGCCCGCATCATGCCGCGGTCTATCTGAATGCCCGCTGCCCCTCTCTCCCCTCATCCCGCGCCGCGCCCCGCGGAGGCATGGGCATGGCTGGATGGTGGAAAAGCCGGCGTCTTTTCCGCCGCCGGGCCTTTTGTCAGGGCCGCGGCACCGCCGCCGCAGGGCACCGCGTTTTATGTGAACGACTTCGCGATGACGGACGCTGCTCCCTGGCGCATCGCTTCCACTGAAGCGCAGGCCGCAATGCACGATGCGGTGCCGCCCTCTATCATATGGGAAGCGCCGTCGCCGGAGGAATTCCGGGCCGTCTTTAACGAGCTGATGGATTCCGTACGCTCGCGTGAGATCCTCAAAGCCGTGCCCGTCGCCGCGGCCTCCGGTCGAATAACGGATGGTGACATCCGCGCGTGGATGCGCGCAGTGCTGCGCCGTCCACAACCGGAAGCCCAGGGGCTTTCTTTTGCGTGGATGGATGGCCACGCCGGCTTCGGAGGCTTCACCCCGGAAATTCTTTTCCAACTCGACGGCTGCCGCCTCACCACGATGGCCCTGGCCGGCACCACCGACGCCGCTCACGCTGCTGAACTAACCGAACGCCCCAAACTCGGCCGGGAACATTCCGTCGTGGTGGATGAACTCCAGCGACGCCTGTCTTCACTGGGGGAAGTAACGACCGGTAAGCGCGAGGTCGTGCGTCAGGGCAACATTCGCCACCTCCGCACGCCGCTGGAAGTGACGCTGGCAGTACCGCCCGCCGGGGAGTCGCTCAACGACATCATCCGGCTCCTTCACCCCACACCGGCGCTCGGCATTTCCCCGCGCACAGAAGCCAGCATGGCACTGCTGACCCGCTGCCGCGCCCGCATGGGCACTCCAGCAATGTTCGGCGCTCCCTTCGGTGTCGCATGGCCCGGCGGCGCGCTCTTTGTCGTCGCCATCCGGGGCGTCTTTTGGAACGGCGATCACCTTTCACTTCCCGCCGGCGGCGGACTCGTTGCCGGCAGCGAATTCGACGCCGAGTGGGCCGAACTCGAACTCAAACGCGCGTGGGTGCGCCGCGCCCTCGGCCTGGAAACGCCATGAGCCTGCCGTTTCCCGCTGCCGTCATTCAGGCCGTGCTCCAGGCGGGTGTCGGAGAATTCGTCATCTGCGCCGGCGCGAGAAACAGCGCCCTCGTCGTCGTGCTCGCTGCCCTCGGCGATAAAGTCAGGCTCTGGCAGCACTTCGATGAACGCGCCGCCGGTTTCTTCGCCATCGGCCGCATTCGCGCGACGGGAAATCCGGTGGCCGTGGTGACGACGAGCGGAACTGCCGCAGCCGAACTTTTGCCGGCGGTCATTGAGGCGCACTATCAAGGGTTGCCTCTCGTGGCACTGACGGCGGACCGGCCTAAAAGCTATCGTGGTTCCGGGGCACCGCAGGCGATTGAACAGGAGGTCCTGTTTGGATGTTACCCATCGGTTTCGCTTGATCTGGAGACTGAGCCTGTGAGCGCCGATGGCTGGGACTGTGAGTCTCCTCTGCACCTCAACGCGTGTTTGGCCGAGCCCGATACGGAATCCCTCACCGCTCTGCGCGCAGCGGCCCGCGGCTTGAAGATGACGTCGGCTGAACGGCCCTTTGCAGAGAGTATCGACTGGCCGGAGAATCGTCCCAGCGTTTCGCGGCTGATCGTGATCAGTGACATTGCCGAGGGTGATCGAGGCGGTATGGGGCCTCTTGCTTATGGGTTGGAGGCGCTGGTGTGGGCGGAGGCCTCGTCGGGAGTGAGGGACATACCCGTGCTGCAGGACCGCCTCGTGCGCTGTGGGGATGCGACGATGCGACACCTTCCGGTGCAACATGTGATCCGGCTGGGCGGTGTACCGTCCGCGCGCTTCTGGCGCGATTTGGAGGACAAGCCTCACCTTCCGGTGTCGTGGTTCAGCCGCTGTTTCCATTCGGGGCTCGCCCGGCGTGAGAACGTTCAGATCCTCGGTTCCGATGCCGCATTTCCCGCCGGGCCGACAACGGTGCCGGCTGATGAC
>JANNVM010000460.1:0-1880 GCA_031414455.1 Verrucomicrobiota bacterium | reverse complement strand
GGCTGACCGTCGCTTCGGCCCCCTCGTCGTCCTTCACTCTCACGGAAACCTGATAGGTTCCGGCCAGCGTATAGGTGTGGCTCAGGAAAGGAGTGGTGGTTTCGATCTCCTCCCCGTTGTCGGGATCGTCTCCGGTCCTCCATGCAAAGGTGAAGCTGTCCGTGGGGGACGGGTCGCCGGTCTTGACTTTGAGCCGGACCGGCTGCCCGCGAACGGGAGCGGCGGGATCGAACGTGAGCACCGGCACCGGCGGACGGTTGGAGACGCGGACGACGTGGCTGTCGAGGGCCGCAACTCCACCGGTGCCGTTCAATTCTTCGCCGCCCGGAAAGCGGCCGACGCAGGTGACGGCGTAGTCGCCATTGTCAGGATAGCCAACGCCCGGCACCCTGGCTCCCGTGCGGATTCTACCGTCGCCGAGATCCCACGTGAAGACCGGTTCTCCAACGATTCCCTCCGGACGCGTGGTCAAGGCGACCGTGAGCGTGGTGGTTTCCCCCTCGCCGATGCTGTCGCCGCCGGAAATAGTGATGACCGGCACCTCCGAATCACGGAACTGGTCCGTCAGGATGCGTCCCACCCAACGCTTCGTGATTTTGTTGATCAGCACCGGAACGTGCCCGACGCTGGTATTGGCGCTGCCCGAACGGTTCTCACTGACGACCGGAATGACGCGCATCCTTCCCGGATTCAAATCGAATCCGTTTCCTGCTCCGTAGCCGCGGGAGGCGCACAGAAGCGGCACGGTGCCATCGCCGGCTCCCCGCACCAGTTCGAGGTCAAACCCCAACCGAAACGCTTCCGGGCCCACGGGGAAGGCCGCATCGCCATCCTCCGGCAGGCGCGGCACGCCGCCGATGATCTCGTCCGTGTCTGTGAAATCCACCGGCGGCAGGCTGAGCGACACATCGCGGGCTTCCTCGTCCGACACCTTCTCCAGCCGCGGCCGGACGCGCAAATGAGTGATGGTTTTCGGAATGGTCTGCACGCCGATGAGGTGGTAAAGCTGGGTGCCGCTGGTATCGCTCCGCCAGTCATCCTGAGGGCCTGCGTGGAACTCCTGATTGTTCTCACTGATCGGTGCGGGCCGGGGCGCGGGCTCTGCCGGGTAAAGGCTGGTATCGAGGAAGGTGCGGTAGTCCTCGTAGTTGAGCGCCCCGAAGGCAAATCCATCGCCATTCAAATCCACGCCGTGCTCCCAGACCGGACGGAACCCGAGTCCGAACACCGCTTCCGTGGGCATGAGTTGATCGAGACCCGTCATGTAGCGGCAGATGCTCTTTCCGGCGCTGGCTCCGATGACAAGATTGAGCTTGAAGTCATCGAGATCGCCCTCGCGTTTGGCGAAGACGGCCTTGCTGGCCCCGAGCAGCGGCGAGGCCACGAGGATCAGCTTTCCGATCACTCCCGGGTGTTTCAGCATGTAGCGCCGCGAAACGAGGCCGCCCATGCTGTGCGCGATGATGTCCACATTCTCCGCCTCGGGATGGAGTGTCTGGATGAACTCCACATAGCGGGCCAGGATGTCCGCGGCATCCGCATTGTTGAGCCGCCAGTCGTACGGAAACGGAAAAAAGTCAGGAAGTTTCTTCGATGCCTCCGCAGAGGGACTGAACGCATCCTTGAAGTCCTCAAACTCATAGAGCCGGTAATCGAGATCGCCGATGATGTATTCGAGCATGGATCCTGCCTGATCCGAGAAACCACCGAATACCGTTTTGACGGCGTAGGTGAGAACCTGGGATGCGGCCACCGCCACACCCCGCAAGCGCGGCTGCCCTTCGTGGTCCAGATCCAGCTTCGCCACGGAATCGGTCAATACACTCCCGAGGTCGAGCCAGAGCTTATCCCCGTCGCTGGTGGCCAGTTCGCTGCCCATG
>JANNVM010000459.1:0-1704 GCA_031414455.1 Verrucomicrobiota bacterium | reverse complement strand
ACGCGCGCGGATTGTTTGTCATCAGTCAGAGTGCCGTCGTCACGGAATTCAGAGTGCGCGCTGCCCACCGCGACCTGATCCGGCAGCACGGTGACGCCGATGTTTCCAAGTATGGCGCGCAGATGGACAAGTCCGCGAAGTCCGCCGAGACCACCGGGGGATGCAGAGCAAAGAACCGCAGTCTTGCCGGTGATGGCTGAGAGCGCCGGCTCGCCGTCACTGTCCTGACGGGAAATCCAGTCCAGTGCGTTCTTCAGGGCCGCGGTGACGCTGCTGTTGTACTCCGGCGAAGCGATGATGACTCCGTGGTGCCCGCTGAAAAGTGCCTTCAGTTTTTTCGCATTCTCCGGCTTGCCGCTCTCCGCCTCGAGATCGGCATCAAAGAGTGGCAGCGGGAAGTCCCGCAGAGAAACAAGCGTAACCTCTGCACCTGCCTCCCGCGCCCCGGCGGCGGCAATGGCGGCGAGTTTTTGATTGAAGGAATCGCGGCGAAGACTGCCGCCGAAGGCGAGGATGCGGGGAGTGGTCATGGGTAATTGAGGGTCGCGGGGGGGATGGGATTCAGCGGCGGAGGAGTCCGGCCCATGCCTTGCGCTCCGACCAGAGCAGGAACAGCGCCAGCACGGAAACGGTGATGTTTACCGGATCCACGAGCGTGGCACCCTTCATCAGAAAGGTGTGGAAGGCGAGAATGTTCACAATGACCGGCCCGAGAACGAGCAGTCCGAGGTTCCGGGTCTGCGGAATGGCGACGAGCACCCCGCCAAGGATCTCCAGCACCTTCACAAAGGCGAGATAGCCGGTGGGAAAGAGAGCGCCCATGAAGAGCTTGTGCGGGGCGTCCGCGGGTGACGGATCCGCCGGCATGGGGATGAAGTTGAGGAAGAAGTTGGAGCCGAAGACCACGAAGGCGAGGCCGAGCAGTGCTCCGGCGAGGGTTGGGGCGTGTTTCATGATGTTTTTCAGTTCGGATTTTTGGGTGGATATTACTTCAAATCGAAGAGGATGGCTTCTGTAGCTTTGGTAGCGGTGAGCGTGAGCGGGCCGGCGTCTTCCGTGCTGGCCCCGTCGCCGGTAGTCAAAGAGGAATCGTTCAGAGTCAGCTCGCCATCGGCAATTTGCACCCAGGCACCACGACCCGGCTTTAGTTCGTGCGACACGCTTTGGCCCGGCGCGAGGCGGACGCGGTAGATGTCGGCGTCCTGATGACCCGCAGCGTGCGGAACCCCATATGTGACGGATCGTAATAGTCGGCGAAGGAAAACGTGTGGTGGGACTTGAGCCAGCCGTGATCGGCATGGCCGCGGTCGTCAGCTTTACGGAGAGTGATGTTCATGGTTTGCTGGTTTTGTTGACTCTCAGGGAATACCTCTGCCGCTGCCGTTTCGGAAATGCTTTGTTGGTTGCCTGCTTATGCCTTTAAGGTATAACGGACACAAAAAACCCTCTCACTCCGGAGAGTGAGAGGGTTGGATTGCCTTGCCGGCTTGCGGCGGGATTATGGATTTTCCCTGACCCTGTAATAGACCCTTTGCGTTCCGCCCGGATAGGTATTCAGCAAGTTGTGGACGTAGCCCGTGGAGTTACCGGCTGAGGGAATGCCGTCGTCAAGTTCAAGCCATGTGGTGCCCAAAGACCGGCTGACTTCGAGGACGTAGGTCCTGCCGGACCGGGAAGTCCACCTCAGTGAGACCTGATTAGGCC
>JANNVM010000458.1:0-6271 GCA_031414455.1 Verrucomicrobiota bacterium | reverse complement strand
GTGAATTTCTGCGGCTTGTTGGAGAGCACGGCGAGTTTCACCTGCCGGGACAACAATGCATCGAGCGACTCCGGGATGCCGTCGTAGGGCTTCGTCTTGTTATTCCACCGCCGCCCGTAAGCGGCCCGATACAGCGCGAGGACCCGGGTCACCATTTCGTCGTCATCCTGTCCGGCGGGAAGGATGCGCTGCACGAGCGTATGGATGCCTTCGCCGACAAAAGTGCGGTAGGCATCCACCGGATGCGCCGGCAGTCCGGCGGTTGTCAGGGCTTCATTGGCAGAATCGGCGAGGTCGTCCAGCGTGTCGAGAAGCGTACCGTCGAGGTCGAAAACAGCGGCGCGGGGAATGGGCATTTCCGCGCCTAATGGAAATGATCCGGCATGGCAAGGGGCCGCTTGAGCGAGGATTTCCCGCGTTGCGCCCCGGACTCCACCAGAGAACATCAGCCACTTTCCCAAGGCCCCTCCTCACATGCGCGACGACTTCATCAGGATTACCGGTGCGCGGCAGCACAACCTGAAGAACCTCAGCGTCATTCTGCCGAAGAACAGCCTGACGGTGATCACCGGAGTGAGCGGGAGCGGGAAGTCGTCGCTGGCATTCGACACGCTCTATGCTGAGGGGCAGCGGCGGTATGTGGAGAGCCTGAGCGCGCATGCGCAGCAGTTCCTGGAACGGCTGGAGAAGCCCGACGTGGACAGTATCGAAGGGTTGTCGCCGGCCATTGCCAGTGAGCAGCACACCGCGGCGGCGACTCCGCGGAGCACCATCGCGACAGTGACGGAGATCTATGATTTCCTGCGGGTGCTCTATGCGACGTGCGGCACCCCGCACGATCCGGTGACCGGCCAACCGATTCACCGCTACACGACGCCGGAGATTGCCGGGGAAATCCTCGCGCTGCCGGAGGGCGCGCGGATCATGATTCTCGCTCCGCTGCCGGAGAGTGAGACCATGCAGCCGCGGAAGCTCTTCGAGAAACTGGCGCGTCAGGGATTTGTCAGGGTGCGGGTGAATGGCAAAGTGTGTGACCTTGAGGAGAAGCCTGACGTCGAGGAGGGCGGGGCCATTGATCTGGTGGTGGACCGGCTCGTCGTGCGGCCGGATGCGAGAACCCGGCTAATGGATTCCCTGCCGGTGGCGCTGCGCTGGAGCGGGCCGGCAAGCCGCGTGCTGGTTCTCATCCAGGAGGGCGACGGCTGGCGGGAGAAGGTTTACACGACGCTGTATGCGAACCCGGAGACGGGCTTTCGTATGCCGCCGCTGACGCCCCGGCATTTTTCCTTCAACAGTCACCTCGGCGCGTGCGCCACCTGTGAGGGTCTTGGCACGCAGATGTGGGCCGACCCGGATTTGCTGGTTCCTGACAAGGAAAAATCCCTGGCGGACGGTGCGGTAAAAACGTGGTGGGGAAAGAATCCCAAACTCAAGGTCGTCCACGACCGCAAGATCGCGGCGCTGGCGGCGCACTTCGGCGTGAATGAGAAGGCACCATTCGTGTCACTGCCGCAGGCGTTCAAAGACGCGCTGTTTCACGGCACCGGCAAGACGCCCATCCGCATGGACATCGCAAAGAGCGCGACGACGCGCATTGTCGGCAAGCCGTTCGAGGGGCTCGTGCAGGAAGCGCAGCGGCTCGTGCTGGAGAGTGAGAGTGAGTTCGTGAAGCAGAACGTGCGGCGGTATATGAATCCGGCACCGTGTGCCGCGTGCGGCGGTCGAAGGCTGAAGCCGGAGTTTCTCGCGGTGACATTGGCAGTGAAACCAGTTGGCAGCGCGCCGTTTTCAGTTTTCAATGACCTTGATGAAACTTCTGACCATCGAACAAATGCGCCAACGGCGCTTGAATCAGCCTGGGCTCACCTTTGCGCAACTGGAGGACCAGTTCGAGAGGAACCGCCGGCGGAGACACTCCGTGGAAACGAAGCTGCACGACGAGCCCAGTACGAAATACTCCACGAATGGTGCCGGAAAGAAACGCTGATTTTTACGCCTCCGGGGCCGCTGCGTCTTCTGGATTACGGTGGTGAGCACGATGTTTATGCCGTGGCAGAGCGATTGGAAGCGGGTATCCAGCGGCGGCTTTACAAGGCCACACGCCCACTGTTCGCAGGCATCACGCCGCGGGCCGTGAAACTCTATAAGAGCGGCATCCGTGTGACTCAGGATGACGCTGCGCCGCGGGAATATCTGGAGCGGCAACTTCTGCAAAACAGAGAGTTCGGAGATTCCATTCGCTTTGAGGGAATATGGGAATCGCCCGAAGGGCCGCGGCTGGTGGTTTCCCAGGGGGTAATGAATGGTGACTTGCCGGAAAGGGAGGAGGTCATGGCCATGCTGGAAGGGCGGGGCTTCGTGAATGTTTGCGAAAACTTTTGGTATCGGTCCGGCGATGGCCTGGGCGTCAGTGACACCAAGCAGGCCAACCTGATCAGAGGCGAGGATGGTATCGTGGATGTGATTGATGTAGTGATGTTTCGTCCCACGCAGGCGATGTTGGATTTTTGGGGTGTGAAGAAAGAAGACAAAGCCGTTGGGGTGAACCCTCGCATGTCGCTGGCGATTGATGAATTCACCGCCCTCACCATTAGCGCGGCCCGGGAGACGATTCGATCTCTCGACCTGACAGAGCAGCAGCGGCAGATCGTGCGGGAGGTATTGCGGGAACTGGAGTCGCGGCTGCGGTTCCTTGAGGATGTGGGCGTCGGTTACCTAACGCTGGCGCGGGAATACGGGTCGCTGAGCGGCGGGGAGGCGCAGCGGATCCGGCTGGCGACGCAGTTGGGCTCGCGGCTCAGCGGCGTGCTGTATGTTCTTGATGAACCGAGCATCGGGCTGCACCAGCGCGACAACGACCGGCTGCTGGCGACGCTGCGGGAATTGCGCGACCTGGGAAATACGGTCGTCGTGGTGGAGCATGATGAGGACACCATCGCGGCGGCGGATTATGTGATAGACCTCGGGCCGGGTGCCGGGCCGCGGGGCGGGGACCTCATCGCGGCGGGACCGGTGAGTGAGATCAAAGCGAACCCACACAGCATCACCGGGCAGTTTCTTTGCGGCACGGCGAAGATCGCTGTGCCGAAGCGCCGGGTAGTTCCTCCGGGGGGAAAGAAAACACTCCGGCAGGATGCCGGAGCCACGCTTGATGATGGCTGGATCACCATCCGCGGCGCGGCGGAAAATAATTTGCAGAACATTGACGTAAGTCTGCCCATCGGTTGCCTCGTCTGTGTCACGGGTGTGAGCGGCAGCGGCAAAAGCACGCTCGTGGACGACATCCTGCGGCGCGAGATTTTCCGCCGGCTCTATCACTCCAAGGATCCGCCCGGCAAACACGCGGGCATGAGCGGCCTGCAGCAGATTGATAAGGCGGTGGTCATTGATCAGAGCCCCATCGGCCGCAGTCCGCGGAGCAATCCGGCGACCTACATCGGTGCGTTCACGCACATCCGCGATTTGTTCAGTCTGTTGCCGTCGAGCAAAGTGCGCGGCTACACGCCGGGGACCTTCAGTTTCAACACCGCGGGCGGGCGCTGTGAAACGTGTGAGGGCGACGGGCTCATCCGCATCGACATGCACTTTCTCACCGATGTTTACGTGACCTGTGATGCCTGTGAAGGGAAGCGTTATAACCGCGAGGTGCTCGATATCACCTACAAGGGCCGCAACATCGCCGATGTTCTGGAAATGACGCTCGATGAATCCGCGGACTTCTTCCGCAGCGTTCCCGGGCTCGGCGACAAGCTGCGCATGATGGGCAGCGTCGGGCTGGGCTATCTCAAGCTCGGTCAGGCCGCCAATACCCTCAGCGGCGGCGAAGCCCAGCGCGTCAAACTCGCCGCGGAACTCAGCAAGCGGGCGACCGGCCGCACGCTCTATCTGCTCGACGAACCGACCACAGGCCTGCATTTCAGCGACATCGAAACCCTGCTGCGAGTGCTCTATGGCCTGCGCGATCAGGGCAACACGCTCGTAGTCATTGAGCATAATCTTGACGTCATCAAATGCGCCGACTGGGTAATTGATATGGGTCCGGAAGGCGGCAGTGCCGGCGGTCTTGTGGTGGCCGAGGGAACGCCGGAACAGGTGGCCGCCTGCGAAGCGAGCCTGACCGGGCGGTATCTGCGGGCGAAGTTACGGTGATCCTTGGCCGCTGCCGAACGCGTCCGCCGCCGCCGCCTTGATTTCCGGGAACAGCCATGTGAATCCCGACGCCTGCGCGGCTGCGGGAATGGCGCGCTGGCTTTGCAGAAAGAGGTCGCCCATGCCGCCGGGAAGGAGTTTGAGCAGGAAGGCCGGAGCGGGAATGAACGCCGGTCGATGCACCGCGCGGGCGATGGCCCGGGTGAAGTCCGCGTTCCTCACCGCACCGGGGCCGACGGCATTCACCGGGCCGCGCAGCGCTGCGCATTAGACGGCGTGGAGAAACAGCCGCGCGAGATCCGTGATTTGAATACACGGCACCCACAGGCGTCCGCTGCCGAGACACCCGCCCAGGCCGAGACGAAAGATCCGGCGCAGCACCAGGGCAGGGCCGCCATCGGGACCAAGCACCATGCCGGTGCGCAGGGTGACGACACGCGTGAGATCCGCAGCGCTTAGCGCCGCTTCGTCCCATGCCCGGGCAACTTCACTGATGAAGCCCTCGCCCGGCGGCGCGGACTCCGTGAGTTCGTTATCGCCGCCGTCGCCGTAATAGGCGCTGCCGCCGGCGGATACGAGCACGCGCGGCGGATGCGGCAACTCGCGCAGCCTGGCGATCATGGCCAGTGTGTCATTCACCCGCGAATCGCGAATGGCCGCGCGTTTCCTCTTCGTCCACAGCCCGAGCAGGTTCTCGCCCGTGAGATGCACGATGGCATCGAGCCCGATGAAATCCGCCTGCCGCACCGGATGCCATGCGCGCATTTCGACGAACCCCGCGCGCGGCTGCGGCGTACGTGAATAGCCGATGACATCGTGCCCGGCATTCCGCGCCACGGCGAGGAAGTGCCGTCCGACGAATCCCGTCGCTCCTGTGAGTCCTATTTTCATAGCCGTCAGTCATGCCTGGATTCTGCGGTCGCGCCTGGGGATTCTTTGCCCCTGATTCGAGGCAGGCGGTGCCCGGAAAACAGTGTCGCTCTCCCGCCTCTGCATCAGACCGGAAATCGTGAATGTATCTCTGCGCCGCATCTATGAAAAGCACTGCGTCCACAGAGGCACGGAGGCCGCGTTGAGGTATCTGAGAAGCCGCGATCCGAAGCCCTTCTGAGGGGTGTGAATTACCATGTTTGGGGTATTTTCGGGTGCTTGACAGTGCAGGGCTTTTCTTCTAGTTCGGAACAACGCGGGTTCAAGCCCGCCGCCCCCTGTTCGTTTACCAATTCACCCTCCGGTCATGAAAATCGCCAATCCCACCCGCACTGCCCTTCTCGCCGCCTTTGGTATCGTTGCCGGAACGTTGTCCGCCCAATCCGCGGTGGTGGTGCAATATTCCTTTGAGGGGAATCTGAATGACACCGCCGCCGGAGGAAGCGTCGCCGACAACCTCAGCTATAATCAGGGCGTCGCCGGCAGTGCCGTCGCGCAGTACGGTTCCGGGGCTGGAGGCGGGTCGTCGGCGGTTTTCGGCGGCAACTGGTTTCAGGCTCCGGACTCGGCGGACGCGGACATCGCCGACAACACATGGGCCATGGAAGCCTTCGTTAAGGTGACCGCTCACAATGGTGAATGGGAGCGGCTGATCGTAAAGTGGGGGGTGTCCAATAACTATCACTTCGCGCTGCGAAACAGGAACCTGGACTTTTTCACGGGCAACCCCGTCGGCGAAGTGTTCCAGGCCAACACCGCCCCGGTCACCAGCTTCACCGACGGCGCATGGCACCACATCGCCTTTACCAGTTCGGCAACGGGTTCCGAGGCGTGGATTGATGGCACGTCCATCTTCACCGGGGCGTCAGTGACTCTCGCCAACGGCACCGACCCGCTGGGTATCGGCGATTTCGGAACTGCCGGTTCCAACGACGCCCTTCGCATGCACGGCTTCATGGACGAGATTCGCATCCACGATTCCCCGATTGATCAGGCGTACGTCAATGGCCGCATGGCCATCATCCGGGGCCCGGCCATTACCAGTTTCACGGCCAGTCCGGCGAACGTGCCGTCGGGCGGCAGCACGACCCTCTCATGGACAGTGCAGAATACCGTGACCCTGTCGCTGAATGGCGGTGGTTTCACCAACCAGGATGTGACCGGTCAGACGAGCATCGTCACGCCGCCGCTG
>JANNVM010000457.1:0-3627 GCA_031414455.1 Verrucomicrobiota bacterium | reverse complement strand
CCCCCCCACGCCACGGCTCAGCCCGCCGACAACTCAGCCGACAACTCAGCCGGCACCCAGACGGTCTTCATGCCGGCCGCTTCCGCGGCTTCGATGCCCATCTGTGGTGTGGGCTTCCCAGCCCACCTGAGCGGACCGGTGGGCTGGAAGCCCACGCCACGGCTCAGCCCGCCGACAACTCCGCGGGCACCCATACTGTCTTCATGCCGGCCGCTTCCGCGGCTTCGATGCCGAGTTTGCCGTCTTCAAAGACAAGGCAGTCCTTCGGCGCGACACCCATGCGCTCTGCGGCGAGCAGGAACATGTCAGGGGCAGGCTTGCCCCGGAGGACGTCGGCGGGAGTGATGATCGTGGCGAAGAGGTGGTGCAGGCCCGCGGCGCGCAGTGAATCATGCACGATGTGGGCATCGCTGCCGGACGCCACGGCCATTGGCAGCCGTCCGGCTGCGGCCCGTGCAATGGCGACGACGGGCTCGATGGGGAGCACCTGCGTGTGATGCGCGAGATACCACTCCACTTTGGAGGCCTCCACCTCGCGCGGAGGCATGTTATAGCCAAAGTTCACGTTGAGATCACGCACGATGGCTTCGCCGGGCATGCCCGCGCAATCGTGGTGCATCTTCAGCGTGAACTTCTCCGGCGGAAAGCCGTGCTTCTCCAATGCCGCGCGCCAGGCGTGCAGGTGGAGCGGCATCGAATCCACGAGCGTACCGTCGCAGTCGAAGATTAAAGCGGCAAAATCTCCGTCAGGGATGTGGAGCAGGGGATGGTCAGTCATTTCCAGTAGAGGGTGCGCAGCGGGTGTTCATCAATAAGATCCGCGCGCGCCGGGTCCCGGCCGTTGCAGGAGGTCAGGCACAGAATCGTCAGGACGGTGATGACGGCGGGGCGCGGTTTCATCAAACGAAGAACGCGCGCTGGGCAGCGCGCGTTCCGTGAATAGTAATGTGGGGCGCGAAGCCGCGATTACTGCGGATTGGCCGGAGGCACCGGATCCGCGGGCGGGGTGGCAGGCGCCGGGGTGACCGGAGTCTCAGCAGGTGCTGAAGGCGCTGCTGGCGTTTCCGCGGGAGTCGCCGGCGGAGGAGTGGTGCCCTCTGCGGGCGGAGTTTCCGAATTCTCTGCGCCGGGTGCGGGGACTGCCGGTGTGCCGGGCGTTAGGGTGATCGGCGTCGTGTTCGCCGCTCCCGGGGTCGGGATGGTCACAGGGATTGAAGTAGTCGTCGCCGGGATGGGTGGTGTGACCGGCAGGGTTGTCGCCGGCTGTTCGTCTGCGATGTTAATACCGGTGTTGGCGCGGTTCTTTGTGGACTTCAGCATCGCGAGGGTCAAGCTCAGCACGAAAAGCAGCACGCCCAGATAAGTCGTGCCCTTTTGCAGCACGTTCGTCGTTTGCGATCCCCAGATCTGATCCGTCACGCCCGCACCAAACGCGGCACCGAGACCTTCCTGCTTGGGGCGCTGCATGAGCACCAGCAAAATCATGAACAGACACACCACGACGAGCGCGATGGTCACGAGAACAATGGAGATATCCAGAAACATAGGGGGGCGATGATGTACGGCCCTTCGGGGCTTGTAAAGTGGTTGTTGCCCGGCGGCGCGACTGGGGAATGAGCGGTGCCGGGAGGAATGTTTGTCTCGCGGAATGGCGAGGACGCGGCGGACACGGAGTCGCAGTCCTCGTGCGAATGAGTAGTCATGCGCTTCAGCGCGTGACTGCGCCTCCTGCACGGTAGAGTCGTGTGACGGCGCATCGCACGGCGCGGGCTAAAACGCCCGGCTGGTTTGCTACGCCACGATGCCGTTCACCACTTTTCCGAAAACATCCGTAAGCCGGTAGTCGCGGCCCTGGAGGCGATACGTCAGTTTGGTGTGCTCAATCCCCATGAGTTTGAGCATGGTGGCGTGAACATCGTGGACGTGGACGGGATTCTCCGCGGGTTTGTAGCCAAGTTCATCCGTGCTGCCCCACTGCACGCCGCCTTTGATGCCGCCGCCGGCCATCCAGATGGAATAGGCGAGCATGTGGTGGTCGCGTCCGTTGCCGCCCTGACTCATCGGCGTGCGGCCGAATTCGCCGGCCCACACGATGAGGGTGTCTTCAAACATTCCGCGCTGCTTGAGGTCGGTGATGAGCGCCATACACGCGCGGTCAATCTCCTGAGCTTTTTGTTTCACGCCGTCTTTTACGCCGCCGTGGTGATCCCAGTCCTTGTGATAGAGCTGAATGAACCGCACGCCGCGCTCGGCGAGTCGCCGGGCGAGCAGGCAGTTGGACGCGAACGAACCGTCGTCCGGTGTGCAGCCGTAGAGTTCGCGGATGCTCTGCGGTTCGCCGGCCATATCCACGAGGCCGGGCACGCTGGCCTGCATCTTAAACGCCATTTCATACTGCGCGATGCGGGTGGCGATCTCCGGATCGTGGACCATGTCGTCATGCTGCGCGTTGAGCTTGTTCACCGTGTCCACGACATCGCCCTGCATGGCGCGTGAGTAGCCCGGGGGATTGCCCAAATACATCACGGCATCACCTTTGCTTCGCAGATGCACGCCCTGAAACCGGCTCGGCAGGAAACCCGCCGACCACTGGCGCGCCGCGATCGGCTGATTCTGTCCACCCTGACCAAGCGATGTCAGAACCACGAATCCAGGCAAATCCTCCGCCACGCTGCCGAGGCCGTAGGTCAGCCATGCGCCCATGCTGGGGCGACCGGGAATGGATGAGCCGGTATTGATGAAACAATGCGCGGGATCGTGGTTGATCGCATCCGTGTGCATCGAGCGGATGATCGCGATGTCGTCGGCCACGCTCCCGATGAGGGGAAACAGTTCGTTCATTTCCGCGCCGCACTTGCCGAATTTTTTGAAGTCCCACTGCGGCCCGAAACACTTCAACTGCTGCCCCTGAAGCTGGGCGAGTTGTTGTCCTTTGGTGAATGATTCCGGCATCGGTTTGTCGTGCAGTTCGCGGAGCTTCGGCTTGAAATCGAAGGTCTCCAGATGCGACGGCCCGCCGGCCATCGTGAGCCAGATGACACGCCTGGCCTTCGCCGGATAGTGGGGCTGCGCAAGGATTCCCGGCCATTTGTCGGACGAAGCGGCAAACAGTGAGGGCCGCAGCAGCGACGTCAGCGCGAGCGAGCCGAGACTGGCTGTGGAAAGAAAGGCGCGGCGGGAAAGGGCGGCGGGCAGCGGGGTCATGGCACCACCCATGCCCTCACCGGACTGCAACCGCAACAACGGGATGCCGGATGCCGGGCCGGCAAAGCGCTCACGAAGCTCACGAATCCCCGGCAAACTCCCCGTTGTCACCGGGGGAATGGCCATTACGATGCGCGCCCTTTTACCCCACCTTATTCCGACACCGCACATGAGCAGCAAAGCCAAAGCCTCGAAGTCCCCGCCGAAGAAATCCGCCGCCGCAAGGAAGCCGGCGGTTGTTGAACTCATGCCGGGCGCGGACGTTCTGGTGAAGTGTCTGGAGAAAGAGGGAGTGGAACTCATTTTCGCCTATCCGGGCGGCGCTTCGATGCCGATCCACCAGGCGCTGACGCGCTCGAAGCAAATCCGCACCGTGCTGCCGCGTCATGAGCAGGGCGGAAGCTTCGCCGCGGAAGGTTATGC
>JANNVM010000456.1:0-2437 GCA_031414455.1 Verrucomicrobiota bacterium | reverse complement strand
CGACGGGAAGTCGCAGACCGCCCAAATGAGCAAAGCCGAAGAACAGGACGACGAACTCGCCGAGGAACTGGAGAAACTCGAGATGGAAGCCGACGAGTACGATCAGGACATGGAGGAACTCGAAGAGGGCGGGAAACTCGGCAAAATCGACCTCTCCAAACTGGAGAAGAGCGACCAGGACGGCGAGAAACTCCGCGTCCGCATGGACAAGTTAGGCAAAGGTCTCAACAAAATGGGCCTGAAGAGCGACGCAAAGAAAAAACTCCTCAGCATGAGCAGGAAGGCAGGCCAAAGTCAGGGCTACCTGCAGGGTTTGGCGCAATCACCGTTTTCGTCCCGCGGTGGCCTCAAGCCCGGCGAAGGCACCGCGGAATCCAGCCGCGACCAGAAGGACAAACTCGAAGACAACGGCAACACCACCCAACTCAAAGGCCAGAAAGGCGCCGGCCCCAGTATCACCAAAATCGAAGCCGCCGATGACGGCACCGGCGTGAGCCGCCTCAAAGCCGAAGCCAAAGAGCGCGCCTTCAAGAAACAGTTCGAATCGTTCGTGCAGCGCGAGGACGTGCCCGAGGACGTGAAGGACGGCGTGAAGCAGTACTTCGAGTCGCTGCATTTCGCTGAACCGGGAGGTAATCCTGCCGATGGAAAGTAAATCCCCGGGTGCCCGGTGCCCGGTTCTCAGTGCCCGGTGTTTTCAATTCCTGCGATTCTAACTCTACTATGTCGGACATGCCTCATGCGGAACGATTCTTCGATCTTGTAGTTTACCAGCACGCGAGGGAGTTGCAGCGGCTTGTCTTCAAGATAAGTTCCGGCTTTCCGGCGGATGAGAAGTTCTCGCTGACCGATCAAATCCGGCGTTCCTCAAGATCTATTGGAGCCCAGATCGCCGAGTCGTGGGCAAAGCGTGATTATTTGAAGCATTTCCTTAGCAAACTTTCGGATGCGGATGGAGAGCAGTTCGAAACCCAGCATTGGCTCACCACCGCTTTCGACTGCGGCTATCTTGATAAAGAAACCGCCACACAAGCCTTTCAACTCTGCCTCCGCATCGGAAGAATGCTCGGCAGCATGAAAGAAAAAGCCGCCCAATTCTGTCCCAGCAAATCCTCCCGCCTCCGCGAACCCGACGCCGAATTCTTCGCGACTATCTCCCCATTCCATCCGCTCGACACTGAGCACTGAGCACCGAGCACCCACCCCAACAGCCCAAGCCGCATGTCCCCAGAACAATCCTCCCAGCATTTCAAAGACACCTTCGAGAAAATCCGCGCTGAGATCAGCAAGTTCATTGTTGGCCAGCACGACATTGTCGAGAACGTCCTCATCGCCATCATTTGCGGCGGCCATGTGCTGCTGGAAGGTGTGCCGGGGCTGGGGAAGACGGCGCTGGTGAATACGATCGCGAAGGCGCTGCATTTGAAATTCCAGCGCATCCAGTTCACGCCGGACCTCCTGCCGGCGGATGTGGTGGGCACGCAGATCCTTGTGGATAGGGGCGGGCAAAAGGTGTTCGACTTCCAGCCGGGGCCGGTGTTTTGCAACGTGCTGCTTGCTGACGAAATCAACCGCGCCACGCCCAGGACGCAGTCGGCGCTGCTGGAGACGATGCAGGAGAAAACCGTGACCGTCGCCAATCACACACACCGGCTCGCGATGCCGTTCTTTGTCCTGGCCACGCAGAACCCTATCGAAAACGAAGGCACCTATCCGCTGCCCGAGGCGCAGTTGGACCGCTTCTTTTTCAAGCTGTTCGTCGAAGTCCCGGGCCACGAGGACTTTGTGGAAATCCTCAACCGCACCACCGGCAACAAGCCGCCGGAAATCACCGCCGTCGCCACCGGTGAGGACATTATGCAAATGGGCAGCACCCTGCGCGAAGTCCCCATCGCCCGCGAAATCCAGAACTACCTCGTCAAAGTCGTGCGCCACACGCACCCGACCGAACCCGCCTCGCCCCAGGCCGTCAAAAATTACATCCGCCACGGCAGCAGCCCCCGCGGCGCGCAGACGATCCAAACGGCCGCCCGCGCCCGCGCCCTGCTCAAAGGCCGCTTCCACGTCAGCAAAGAGGACGTCAACGCCGTCGCCGCCGCCGCGCTCCGCCACCGGATGATCCTCAGCTTCGAAGGTGAAGCGGAAGGCATCCGCACGGAGATGATCATCCAGGAAATCATTGAGAAGATGTCGTTCGCAGGCTACGCTGTGGCGTAGAACTCAATGTCAACCAACATCCGCGATGACTGCAAAAGCTGAACTCGTTCCAAAGCAGCCCCCAGTCGAACCGGATTTCTCGAAATTCGCAGACCGGGATTTCGCGGAAGGAGTGGAGATAGACGACTCTCAAGAATGGATTCGTGAAGAACTGGAGGGACGGATGCGGCGGATAGATGCGGGCGAGGAGAAATTCTACACTGTCGAGGAAACGATGCAG
>JANNVM010000455.1:0-2760 GCA_031414455.1 Verrucomicrobiota bacterium | reverse complement strand
GCGGTGCCGGGCGCTGTTTCCGCAAGCTTCACGGGCGGGACCCCGGCGGGGTTTGTTCCGGGTGCGGTATTCTGCGCCAGCAACTTGGCCTTCAGCGATGGAGAGAGTTTCTGTTTCGTCGTCTGCGCACTGAGGGCGAGCGGCACGGACAACAGCAGCGGAAGGAAGAGGGCGGATTTGCGAAGCATGGCGATAATGGAAAAAGATAGGGGGGAGTGAAAAAAGAGCCGGAAGGCGATCCGGGCGGATCATTGACCGGTAGGAAGGACGACTCTGCGGCGCTGCGGCGGCGCTGCGGCACCGCGGGGCTGATTGCCTCCCGGAGCCATGACGCCGGGCGCCGTGCCGCCGGCCACGGGCAGGCCGGCGTTAGGATTCGACGTCGCCGGCTGGCCATTGGGTCCGACGAGCTGGTTGAGCAGTTGCTGATTGTTCAAGTTGACGGCTTGCTGAGTCTGTTGCTGGCCGTTGATCATGTTGACGCCTGGCTGGTTCCCGTGCTGCTGGCCGCCGGCCTGACCGGGAATGAAGGCTGCCGGAGCCTGATAAGCCTGCGTGTTCTGGCCTCCGGGCATATTGCTGGGCCGTGGCACGACCGGGCGGGGCACCATTTTGCCATCGGGCCCCTGCATCATCTGCACACCGCCGCCGGGAGCGGCCCCGCCGCCCTTGGGCCGCAGGGTTTCCTCGTCGAAGGAAAGCACCTTCTGCACACCGTCTTTTTCCATGGTGACGGTGGTGGTCTTGAGTGACTTGCCCCGGTTGATGCCGATGACGCGATAGCCGCTCTCATCGCGTTTCTTGTAGGGCGAACCGTCGCCATAGACAGTCATGCGTTTTCTTTCCTTCCCGCCGGCAATGATATAGACCGTCAGGGTGTTGCCGCTGCCGCAATAACCGGCGAGAGAAACGTCGGCAAACGGATCAGGGCCGGCCTCGGACTTCACCGGGGGCGGATCGAATTCGAATGGGCTCTTTTTGTCGAGTTCCGCGTAGCGGGAGAGGGCGAATTCCTTGGGGGCAAAACCTGATTCGGCAGCGGCCTCAGTGCCGTCGGCAAAGAGCGGGGCCGTGAAAACAACGGAGGCTGCGAGGGTGAGCAGCGGAGAGACGAGTCGGTGCGTTTTCATGCGTTTGGCTAGTTGGAATCGGTTGGCGGGGCGGGTGTGGACGGTGTTGTTGGCGGAGTCACCACGGCGGGTGATGGTTCCGCGGGAATATCCATCGCAGCAGGGGCTGGCGCGTCCGGAGCGGCGGCGGGTGTCGCCGGTGCCGCGGCCGTGTCGGCTGCGGGTGGTTGGACAGCGTCACCGGGCGGTTGTTCATTTGCCGCAGGAACGCTTTCTCCTTCGATGTAACTGTCGGGCCGGGGCCACCATTTTTCGATTTCCAGCGCCACCTCCACAAGCTGCTTGGAGTCATCCAGTTCGTTCTTCCGGGGGACCATCGTGAGACGGGGGACAAAGCGGAACTCCTCCGGCTTTTGCAGCCGCCAGAGGTACTCCTTCACATCCGGCCACGGGCCTTTAACGGTCGTGCGGAAACGGCTTTTGACAAAATACTCGCCGGTGATGGTCGGCATGGTGGAACTCTTGCTGAGTTCCACGTCCAGCCCGGCGGTGAGGGTGCCGGTGATCACACCGTCGAGGTGAGTCTCCCGGTCTTCGTCGCTGGCCGGAGCCTTGAGGTTCGCGTCCATCCACTCCCGCTTTTCGTCAGCCTCGCCGGACAGCGCTTTCGCTTCCTCCAGGCCCTTGAGCCGATCCTTGAGTTTGACCTCCTCCGCCGCGAGGCCCTTCATGAACGCCGAGACCAGCAGATAGCCGAAGACATTCGCCGCGACGAAGGCGACGGTACCGAAAATGAGGAGCAGTCGCTTCTCGTTGCTATTCAATTGGGGCATCTTCGGTGGGTTTGAGGGTTCCGTTGATCTGGAAGGGGACGACCTGTTCACCGCCGGCATCCGCCTTCGCCGCATCCACCTTGGCGGGATCCCATGTGAACTCCTTGAGCGCGGCATTGCTCTTAATCCGCTGGCCGTAAAGGGTCGCGGCCTGGGTGTTTTTGGAATTGGACTCGCCCTTGATGGCGATGCTGGCGGTCTGCGAACCGACATCGGGCACCTTGCGCTCAATCTCAATGCTGAGGAGCCGCGCCTGACTGTTCGGCTGATAGAGCGGACGGAGCACCTGGTAGAGCAGTTCGATGGGGTATTTCTCGGGATTGACGGCGACGTCCATCACCTTCGCCTGGGCGATGGTGGCGGCGACGTTACCGAACTGCACCTGCATGGTACTAACCTTACGCTTGAGAGTGTCGAGATCCTGGGAAGCGAGGTAATAACGCACCGCGAAAAAGGCGGGGACCGCGAGATAACCGACGAGGCAGCCGAGGACGATGTTGCGAAGACGGCGCATCCTCGCCGCGCGGATTTTTCCCATCGCGACGGAGACGGGCTCAATACTGGAAGCCTCCTGCGGCAGCGTCGGTTTCGGGCGTTGCTCGCTGCGGACTTTCGCGCCGAAAGTGCGGCTCAGTTCCTCCGCCGCGCCGGGTTCCACCGCATCCGTCCAGAGCACGATGCCGTCGAGGCCGGTGATGATGCCCTGAGTGTACAGCGGCATGAGCAGTTGCTCGATCTCCGGGGCGTTGTCCGCCGAGAGCGCCTGCGTGCTCAGCGCGTGATAGTAAATGGGCTGATCGCCGCGGGTGACACAAAAAACGAGGCGGCCCAGTTCCTTCCAGATGACGAGATGATTG
>JANNVM010000454.1:0-2050 GCA_031414455.1 Verrucomicrobiota bacterium | reverse complement strand
CGATGGCGCCACGCTTTCGGGCAAGGACGTTGCGGTCAAGTCCGACCTCGACCTGACCGTCGATGCAACGGCACAGAGTGGTGTCGGCGGCGAAGATGGTGGAGGCGGGAAGCTTTCCTTTACGCCGGTGGCGGCAGTAGCGCTGGTTGACAGCGCTACTAAAGCCCGGGTGGGCGCCGGAGCGCTTACAGCGATCACCGGCAAACTGGATGTGCTCGCCGACTATGAGGGCCACATCACGACGAATGCGAAGGGCGCCACGACAGGTACGAGCCTGGCCGTCGGGGCTTCGCTCGGACTCACGATCGCAGACGAAAACACGAGCGCCTCGCTCGAAAGGTCATTCGCGGCGGGAGGCGACATTACGGTGCAGGCCACGGGTCTAACCGATAGCAGCGCGTCCGCTGTTGCGAGCGCTGTGGGCGCGGAGCAGGACAACGGGGCGGGCACCGACAGTTCGGGACAGAATGTCGATCAACGCGGCGATGCCCAGCGTACTGGCGCCGAATCAGCGCGCACCGACAACAGCGCCGGTGGCACGGGTGGCGGCACCGGAGCCAACCCGAACGCGCAAACGAACGAAAACGGCGGCGGCAGCAACGGCGCGATTTCGGTCGCGGCAGCCATCGGAATCAACGTTGCCGAATCATCGGCCATCGCAACGCTGGGCGGGACCAGTGGATCCCCGATTACAGTCACCTCCGGCGGCGCGCTCACGGTTCGCAGCCGTGCCAACAGCAACGCCGGCGCACGGGCCGACGGCTCTGCGGTCACCACCGGAGATGGCACGACCGTCGGCGCGGCCGTGGCACTCAACCGCAGCGTCGCGGACAACGAAGCATTGATCCACGATGCGACTGTGACCGGCGCATCGGTCACGGTTGACGCTGCGATGGCAGCGCGGAAAGTTGACATCGACAACGCGCAGGGTCCTTCGGTCGACCTCGGGAAGAACACAATCTACATCGGCATAGATGCCGTTGAGAAGTTTACCACCGGCGACGAAGTGACCTACGACAACGGTGGGGGCACCAGCATCGGCGGGCTCACTTCCGATGGCGGCACGACGAAGTATTTCGTTATCAAGGCCGACGACGGCCATATCAAGCTCGCCAGTTCGGCAGCCTATGCGACGGCGGGCACCGCCATTGATCTTACGAGCCTGGGTTCGGGCGACACGCACAAGATCGATTCTGCCGACAATACGAAGGACGCGGGGTTCGACCCGGACAAACGGCCTGATCTCAAGGTCGTCGATCTCGACGCCAATACGATTTACGTCGGCGCGGAGAAAGCCGCGGCGCTGGGCACCGGCACCGAAGTCAGCTACGACAACGGCGGCGGCACCAGCATTGATGGCCTGACTGACGACAGCGGTACCACCAAGTATTTCACCATCGACGCCGGCGGTGGCAGGATCCAGCTCGCCGACTCGGTTGGCAACGCCAATGCGGGCATCGCGGTAAACCTCAAGAGCCTCGGTACCGGCACCGGACACAAGATTGATGCCACCACCGGCACTGACGGCGACGTCACCTTCAATCCGCCTGACGTGCGCTTCGAGGTCAAGCTGGCCACGCCCACGACGCTGGTGACCGGCGATGCAGTCACGTATGACAAGGGCGACGGCGGCAACACGGCGATCGGTGGCCTGACCGATGACACAGTGTACTTCGTCATCAACGACGGCACCGGGGAACTGAAACTCGCAACTTCGCGTGAGAACGCGCTGAAGGGTGAGGTGATCGAGTTCACCAGCGTGGGGACGGGGTCGGGGCACAGCCTGACCGAAACGACGCGTGATTCAGGAGCGGCAGCAGTAGCCGGCGCGAGCGGCGGCAAGATCGGCGTGGCCGGCTCCTTCGGAGGCAACTGGGCGAGCGGCCTGACCGAGGCCCGCCTGGGTGATGGCGCAGTCGTCAGCACGACGGCTGGCGGCGACATCAGCGTCACGGCTGACAACAAGACTTACAGCGTAGCGACGGGCACGCCGAAGGCCGAGGCCTCGGGCAAGAGTCTCGGTCTGGGGCTTTCGTTTGGCGTCAACATC
>JANNVM010000453.1:0-5060 GCA_031414455.1 Verrucomicrobiota bacterium | reverse complement strand
CGCGGCTTTGCAAGCCGCTCGCCAACCGGGACTTGATATGGCGGGCGGCTTGCAAAGCCGCGGTCCCGGGGCGCACAGACAGCCATGACTCCCCTTCCCTTTGCGCCTGATGCTCTCGACGACTTCCTCGCCGTCCCCACTGACGGCGTCATCGCCACGCTGCAGCGGCACGATGCCGACATCCTCGTCGCCGGCGCCGGCGGGAAGATGGGCGGCACGCTGTGCCTGATGCTCGCTGCCGCGATGAAGCGGGCCGGACTCAACCGCAAGGTGATAGCGGTCTCACGATTCTCCTCCGTCGTCCTGCCCGCCCTTTATCGTCCTCACACAGCGTTGCTGTAGCGGTCGAAATAGCAGTCAAACATGGCGGCAAACGCACGCTCAGGCCCCACAGCAGCGAAGTGCAAAACCGTGGACTCCATCATCCGCGCAGGGTCATGTTTCAGAAACGGAAAGCCCACCGTGCCGGGGGCGAAACTTTCCACCTTCTGGGTCCGCTCCATGTCGATTACCACACGATTCCACGGCGCCTGATTACATCCTGCTCGCCACAACGGACGCAAGGGCGGTGTGTCCAATGTGTCTTGCCATGCTCGGCTGAGTTGTTCAAAGTGTGCTGTGCGCACGGCAAAGGTGCCGGAGTTAATGCCGCGCCGCGCCGCATGGAGCGCCATTTCCTCATCCGTCAGCCAGGAGTCGTAATACTGTGTGCTCATCGTCCGGCCCGTGCCTTCCTGGACCAGCACATCCCATGCGCCTGCCGGCAGCACCATCGGGCGGAGAAACAGGCAGTCGGCGTCCACATAGAGCACGGCATCATATTCGTGCCACGGCAGCCATTGCCAGGCGATCGCCCTGGCATGATAAGGCGGCGTGCCCGGCGGCGGCGTGATGATTCGAAGATTCTGCGGGCCAGGCTCCTGGCGCAGGCCGGCGGCTTCCGTCACGATGCAAAAGTCGCCGTCATTCCCGCTCAGGTTCCACGAGGCGTAGAGCATCCGTGCCATCGCCGGGAACAGCCCCGTGCCCTTTGTATCCAGCGCGATGGTGTAAGTTAGCAGTTTCATGCAGTCTCTTTTATTGAGTGCCAGCCGGATGCTCCGGCGTGCCGCAACAGAATGCGCAGGCCTGCCTTTCGGGCCGCGCGGAGCACGGCATAGCGCCAGCCAATGCGGGCCGGCAGTGGTTTCGCCGAGACCAAACCGGGGAGTTTTGCAGACAGAAAAACCGGACCCGTTAGCGAAGGTTTGCCGTCCGCAGGCCCGAGGTCGCGGCGGTTGGCCGGCACCTCCATTTCCATGACAAGATCGCAGCCAGCGAACTGCGCGTATGGAAAAAGCGCCGCGCCGGGAAAAGCCGACGCGCCGGAGGGCAGGAAAATCACGTCGCTGTCCGGCAGTTGACCCAAGACATTTTGCAGCAGCCATTTCGCAGCCGCATCTCCCGCAACTGTATCAGCTTCGATGATCCGCTGGAACAATGCCGGGCAGGCTTCTTCCACCGTTTGCGCGCTTCCGTTGGGAACCAGCGCTCCTAGCCAACCAGCATCGCAGCTTCGCAGGGCTTCGGCTCGTGACGGCCAGTCCTCCGCGCCCGGATCAATGACAAACACCAGCACGCTGCCCGCCCGCACCTTAACCACCGGACGGCTCCACGGGGAAATCCCCTCTGCCAGCGGGGCAGTCGCCTCTTCCACTTCCACAGCCGGCACCATCGTCTCTCCCGCCAGCAGACAAGCCGCCGCCAGCCCCGTGAAAACCGGTCGTGTGGCACCGCACGCCTGCGCTGTCTCCGCCAGACCCTGCCACAGATCAATGACCCGCGCACCGGCTCCGCAGACCATCGCCGCCAGGTCCGCGGGATAACCGGCCAGTTCCTCTACGCTCACTGGACGGCCCAGCACTTCTGTTATTATTACCGCGGCCTCCTCCTGTTCTTTGCGGGTGCAGTCTGCCCACATTACTGCGCCCGCGTGAGCGAATTTTTCCGGCCCTGACAGCAATCCATTTACCAGTGCCGGGTCCGCCGTTTCCAAATCGGCGAAGACCACCCGCTCGCCAGGGAAGCGTGCCAGCAGCCCCAGGTCTTCCTCCCGCAGCGCTTCCGTCGCCGGACGGTGGGCGGGAGGCAGGTCATAAATCTCTATCCCAGTGATCGCACTCAACGCGACCGTGGCTCCATCGTGTGGACCTTTTTCTGGGCCGTTGTTCCGCCCAGAATCCCGGTGTAGGGAACGTCGCGAAACAACCAGGAGCGCAGCCACCGGACGAACTTCACGGTGCGCTGGGTGCATCGCTGGAGCCCCTCACAGTGGCGTGAGGACCCGGCCGGCTTTAGTCACCGTTTTCTTTTCCTCCGTCAGCCGTTTGGCGCGGCGGCGGTCCTCGGCTTCGTTGGTGATGGTTCCTTTATGTGGTTCCTTGATTAGGTGTGGCCTGTGGTTTGTGCTTTCAGGGGAGAGAGGAGAGAGGGGGTCTGACTCTGCGCCTTCTCCCTGCGGAAGAGACGGAGAAAATACCCGCCAGCAAGGCCACGGACGGCTCAGGGACCACTTCGATGCTAATGGTGTCATAATTGTCCGAACGAATAAACCATCCGTCGCCGCTGGTTCCGTAACGGTTACCTATCGACAGACTGAATGTGGCCGACGCGGGCAAATTCCAATCAGCAAAGCTGTCCGGCATAGACGATAAGTCCGATGCGATGGCCCCGCCGCCAGTGAACTGTAATATCGTAGTGCTGGATTCCGCCCCCGTCCCCGTCGCCAGAGGAGCCGGCACCGGCTGGCCGCTCAGGAATGAGATGCGGTGATTTTCAAACAGGACGACGTTGGCTCCGACGCCCGTTCCATTCCAGAACAGCCCATTCACGGAAAACACCATGCTCCCGGTGAGGTCGGTGAATCCCACCACCCCAATTCCACCGCCGTCCGGCGGCGTGGGGTGCAGATACTCCATCCTTACACTCCATGCATCGCCTGGTTTCACGGGCGCCGGCGAAAAAAATCTCGAGGCATCCGTTTCGGATACAGTGCCAGTAACCGAAATGACGACGGTCGCGGACCGGGCTGTGATCGCGAGTCCGAGCCAACAGAGAACAGTGAGAGTTTTCATGGATCAAGTGATATCGTTTGAATGGAGTAACCTTCGTCGAGTTCGGCTAGCGTTGACTCGATGGTCGCGCGATTTCCCGCGCCGGCGTAAAATGAAATGCCAACCGCGGTCCCTGTACCGCCCGTTCCGGGAACCCAAGTGTGTCCCACAAGAACCTGTTCTCCCTTATAGAACGCGAAGCACGGCCCGCTGCTGTCTCCGACTTGAGCCCGGTTTTGAATGAACTCCGGGGCGCGCGGTGGGAATTGGTAGAAGGACGGCGTGCCCACCGGCGAGACCAGCATTGTGTAAGTACCATTCAGGAATGAAGGATGCTGGCTTGGATCAATTTGGTATGGAAAAGATTCCATGTGAGGCTGGCGTCAAGGGCCATCTTGCCGGTGCAAGTGACAGAGTTGAGTCGGGCGGGGAAGAAGCTCGCGTTCACGGGCCGCAGTCCGGCGGAGTGGGCCGTGGAATTGGCGGGCTCGCTCACCGCCGACAGGCAGAAGGACGACCGTCGGGTTGATGCACGGAGAGCAGGTGTTGCCGGTGGTGGAGGGCGCACTGCTGTGCGGCGGCTGGGTATCCTCTTCTCCGGGAGCGGCACTGAGCCGGTCGCTGCGCTATGCGCCGGAGGGCAGTTTCTTTGCAGTCTCAGCGGAGGACTGGCCGTGGGGCAGCGGTTAGGCGGTGCTGGCGCTGGACATGGGGAAGTCCTATCTGAAGACCGGCTATTGCGGCATTCACCGCCGGTTCGCGAGGAACTTCGATAAGTTCCCGCTGCGGCGGACGGACGCCCGCGAACGGAAGCGGCAGCGGCAGGAGGTGGCGGCGTTTGTGGGCCGCAAGCTGAATGCGTTAGTGCGTGAGACGGCGCGGGAGCCGGAGACACTGCTCATCGGCTTCCCCTGCAAGGTCTCGCCGGAAGGCACGCCGCAGGAGGAAGCCTGGCCAGGCATGGCGGACTGGCAGGAAACCGCCGCTGCCATCCGGGATGCCGCCGGCCTGGCCAACAGCCGCATCCTTGTCTGCAATGACGCGGAACTCGCCGCGTGGTCCGCGCTGGCCTCGCCGCTGACGGCTGCCTGGAATCGCTTCGCCGTGATCACTGCCGGCACAGCGCTGGGTCTCGCCCTCGTCTGCCGGGAAGGTTGGCCCCCCGCAGCCGGACCCAATGATTTGCGGGAAGCAATATCCCGCTGATTTACTGCACCGGAGCCCCTCCACAAAGACGACTCGCCTGGCCATAAAGTCATGCTACCTCTGCATCTCCATGACTCCCCTTCCCTTTGCGCCTGATGCACTCGACGACTTCCTCGCCGTCCCCACTGACGGCGTCGTTGCCACGCTGCAGCGACACGATGCCGACATCCTCGTCGCCGGTGCCGGCGGCAAGATGGGCGGCACGCTGTGCCTGATGCTCGCTGCGGCGATGAAGCGGGCCGGACTCAACCGCAAGGTGATGGCGGTCTCGCGATTCTCCTCAGCCAAGTCCCGCGACCTCCTCGAAAGCCGCGGGGTGCAGACCATTCCCTGCGATCTCATTGACCGCGCTGCGGTGGACGCGCTGCCGGACGCGCCGCTCGTCGTTTTCATGGCGGGGCAGAAATTCGGAACCAGCGACGCGCCGGAACTCACCTGGGCCATGAACACGGTCGTGCCCGCCATCATCGCTGAACGCTTCCGGCACTCTCGCCTCTCCGTCTTCTCCACCGGCTGTGTCTATTCCCTCACAACCGTGGAAAGCGGCGGCTCACGCGAGGATTCGCCGACAGCGCCGCCGGGTGAATACGCCCACTCCTGCCTCGGCCGCGAAGGCGTCTTCCGCTATTTCTCCAAACGCCACGGCACACCCGTCGCACTGGTTAGGCTCAACTACAGCGTCGAGCCGCGCTATGGAGTGCTCGTGGACATCGCGCAGCGCATTCTCGCCGGTCAACCGGTGGACCTCACCATGGGTCATGT
>JANNVM010000452.1:0-2524 GCA_031414455.1 Verrucomicrobiota bacterium | reverse complement strand
TCAACGGCCCCATCCCGACCTTGAACAACTACGTCGCGAACAGCCTGTGTTTCGATGGCGTGGATGACTACGTGGAAGTCGCCTACTATCCGGCCATCGGTTTTGGCACCGGTGACTTCACGGTGGATGCGTGGGTGAAGCCTGCCACGCTCGACAATACTCTCCGCGTCATCGTGGATCATCGCGAGATTTCCGGGAACGGAGTCATCGGCTACAGCCTGTTCCTTGGCGGCAACAACGGTCTCGCCTTCCAGATCGGCGACGGCGGCGGATTCGTCAACTACCCCTCCACTCTCACCGTGCCCGCCGACGGCCAATGGCATCTCGTCGCCGTGACTGTGCAACGCAGCAACCCCAACGGCATCCGCTTCTTCGTGGACGGCGTGATCGACTCCGTTCCGCGCGATCCCACTCCCTATCCTGGTTCCGTCACGCCCGCGCCCGCGTTTCCGTTCCGAGTCGGCTCACGTTCCTCCTCCGTGTCGGCGCTCTTCCCCGGCTGCATCGACGAGGTCGAACTCTTCCGCCGTGCGCTCACTCCCGCAGAGATTTTCGCGCTCTACAACGCGGGCAGTCTCGGCAAATGCAAAACCAATCCCTGCCCGCCGACACTCACCGGCGTGCTGAACACCGGCACGACGAATGGCAACGGCGGCCTGCTCCCGACCGGCGCGCAGGAACAAGTCTGGGTCAACATCGACTCGCCCAGCGGCCCGATCCCGATGGTCGTGGGCGATACCAATCAATTCCCGATTGTCGCCGGCCCGTGGGTCCAGCCCACCGCCACCTCCGCCTGGGTTTCGCCCAGCGTCTTCAACCAGGGTCCGGCGGGCTGGTACACCAACCGCGTCACCTTCAACGCCAGTTGCACCAACGTCTGCCTCAAGGGCCGCGTCGCTTCCGATGACGACGGCTATCTCTTCGTCAACGGCGTGCTCGTCACCGGAGCCGGCTTCACCGCGTGGAGCAACGTCAATCACTGCGCCGACTTCGTGAAAGGCCCGAACGTGATCGAGTTCGTCGTCCACAATGCTGGTGGTCCGACCGGCTTCCGCACCGAGCTGGAGTTCTGGGAGGAATGCTGCTGCGTCCCGCTCACCAACGTCTGGAACTCCGGCTTCGCGACGAACGGCACCGCCATCGTGGCGCAGGGAAATCCAGATCCCTACTGGACGCTCGTCTCCTTCCCCGCGGGCGGCTGCAACGGCCCCGCGCAAGTCCTCGCGAACGCCGGAATCCCCGGCGCTTGGATGCCCAACGGACCGGACTCGCTCTGGGTCGGTCCGTCGCTCTTCACCGTGAACTGCGCGCCTGGCGTCTATCATTACCAGCATCGCTTCGTGGTTCCCTGCACGAACACCGCGAGCATCGTCGGCCAGTTCGTCGCCGATGACGTGGCCAGTCTGGCGCTCAACGGCGTCCAGCAGGCCAGCACCGTTGCGGGGAATTACGTCACTTGGTCGCCGGTGAATATCACCAGCGGATTCGTCGCCGCTCCAAGCGTGAACGTCCTCGATCTCTACGTCACCAACGCCATCATCTACACCGGATTCCGCACCGAGCTCACCAACAACTTCGACGACTGCTGCAAGAACACGAACTGCATCGTCACCATCCAATGTCCGCCGAAACAGACCATCTCTCACTGCCTGCTGGCGGATGGCGTGTATCCCCTCATCTATCCGGCCCCCAGTGCCCAGAGCGTTTGCAGCACGATCACCAGCATGGTCTGCACTCCGCCCAGCGGCGCGCCCTTCCCGCCGGGCACGACGCCGGTGACTTGCACCGCGACGGATGCCCTGGGCAATTCCGCCTCGTGTTCCTTCACTGTCACAGTTGCCGTCGTGCCGCTCCCAACCATCACTTGCCCGGCGAACATCACCGTCAATTCCGCCTGCGGCCAGGCTTGCGCCGTCGTGAACTATCCCGCGCCCGTCGTTCTCAATGGCACGCTCGTCCGATGCAGCCCGCCCTCCGGAACCTGCTTCCCCATCGGCACCACCACCGTGACCTGCCGCGCGACGAACATCTGCAACAACCGCGCCCTCTGCACGTTCACCGTCACCGTGCTTCCCTACGTGCTGCCCTGCGCGCCGCCGCCACCGAACATGGCGCTCTGGCTGCCCTTCGATGAAGCCACTGGCCTCACGGCGGGCAACCTCGCCGGCGGCAACATCGGCACGCTCATCAACGGCCCGACGCATCAGCTCGGCAGCTATGTGAACAACAGCCTGTGCTTCGACGGCGTGAATGACTATGTGCAGGTGGTGTCGCATCCCGCGATTCAGTTCGGCACCGGCGACTTCACTGTCGATGCGTGGGTAAAGCCCGCCAGCCTCAACAGCAACATCCGCATCATCGCGGAGCATCGCGCTGAAATCGGTGCGTCGGCAATCGGCTGGAGCCTCTTCCTCGGCGGCAACAACGGCCTCGCCTTCCAGATCGGAGATGGAGCCTACATCAACTATCCCTCCACCCTCACCGTGCCCGCCGACGGCCGCTGGCATCTCGTCGCAGTGACCGT
>JANNVM010000451.1:0-1717 GCA_031414455.1 Verrucomicrobiota bacterium | reverse complement strand
GCACCTGATTAAGGGTGGCGGACCCGAGTGTGAGCGACGCGAAGGTCTCGCTGAAGCCTGCGAGGTCGAGGAAATTCAGATTCGCATCCGGAGCCGCACCGTCGCTGAAGTTCGGCGTGATGACGATGAATCCGGATGAGTCGCTGACCTGATTGCCCGCACCCCAATAGACGCGGGCATTGTCATTGAGAGAGCCGACCGTTGCGGAGCCAGGGATGGCATCGAAGCCCGCGGTCTTGTTAAGGATGGCATCCCCCTTCTCGAACGTGATGCCGCCGGTGAAAGTGTTCGAAGTGGTGCCGACGATATTGTAGGGCACATTCCACGTCCCGGACCAGCGCGGACCAGAGGCGACGGTGACGGAACCGCTGCCGGAGAGCGCTCCTGCCCCCATGTGGCCGGCGTTTCCGCCGCCCGTATCGAGGTGAAGCACAAAACCGTTCGTATCCACCGGCACCGTGAAGCTGCCGCCGCCGCCGGGATTCCAGTGTGTGGTGAAGTCACCGAGCAGCCGCCCGCTGTTCCCCGCGCCCACGATGGCGTCGAGATTGCTGGTCGCGGCGGTGTTGCCGTCGGGATTGCCCGGCACATCAATGATGGCCCCGGAAACGCTGGCCGTGACCGCCGCGAGGAGTGCGGTGCTGCGAAGAATGGATGATGAGAGGGAAGTGTGTGTTGTCATATGTAGAAGGATGGAGGCCGGGATTTTTTCCGGCGTGCCGTGATGGGATAGCTGCCAGAGCCTGCGCAGGGAAGTCCCGGAGTGCCCTTGCGGGATGTACAATGACTGGACATCTCATGACCTGTGAAATCACGACCCGTCCGGCATTCAGTTCCGCTGCGGCTCCCGCTGGCCGATCAGGCCGCCGAGTGTCTGCGGGCCGGCGTGCACAGCGGACGGTGGAAAGGCACGCTCCCTCCGGAAGGCGTGCTGTGCCGCGAACTCGGCATCTCCCGCGGCACGTTGCGCAGCGCGCTCGGCAGGCTCTTTGAGGAGTCCATCCTGCGGCCTGGGGGAAGAGGCGGACGACACGCCGTGGCCGCGAAAACCCGCGGTCCGAAACGCGCTCTTCCTGCGCTGAACAACGACATCGTGCGCCTCATCAGCCCGCAGCCGCGCTTCATCATCACCGAACTCACCCAGCTCGTCTTCCAGGCCTTGAGTGAATCCCTCGGACGCGCCGGACTGCATCTTGAATTCGAATATCACGCCGGCCTCTGGAAGCTCCAGCGCCCGGACTCCGCGCTGCGCAAGATCACGCAGCAGCCGCGCACTGCCGGCTGCGCGCTCTACCGTTCCACGCAGGCGGTGCAGCAATGGTTCGCCCGCTCTACCATTCCCTCCGTTGTGTTGGGCGGCATTTTTCCCGGCATCGCATTGCCTCACGCCGAGTTCGATCTCGTCGCGGCCAGCCGGCACGCCGCCGGAGTGTTCGCCGCACGCGGACACCGGCGCATTGTTTTTCTCTCAGTGGAAAAGGCGACCGCAGGAGACAACTCCAGCGCCGCCGCATTTGTCGCTGCGGCAGCCGCCGCCGGAGCGCACGGCGAAATCGCGATCTATGACGACACCGTGCCCGGCCTCTGCCATGTGCTCGACGGCCTCCTGCTCGCCCGTCCCGTGCCCACCGCCTATCTTGTCGCTTTCCCGAGCCATGTCCACGCCACCATTGGCCACCTGACGCGCCGCGGATTTCCCGTGCCGAAATCCGCCGCC
>JANNVM010000450.1:0-19069 GCA_031414455.1 Verrucomicrobiota bacterium | reverse complement strand
AGTGGTACCGGGACTGCCTCCGGTGGTGTGGTAGTCGGTGGCACTCTCGCCCCGGGTAACTCCATTGGCACACTCACCACCGGAGCCCTTACGCTGACGAGTGGCTCCGCGTTCAATTTTGAAATTGGCGATTGGAACGGGGCCGCAGGCACCGGCTATGACACCATCAATGCCGCCTCGCTCCATCTCACTACCACATCCGGCTCCCCCATCACCATCAACGTGAACGGGCTGGTTCCGGCAAACATCGACGGATCAAGCTCCGATTTCATACTCCTCTCCACGAACAATGGGATCAGCGGGTTCTTTCAGGACACGTTTGTCATCAACTCAGCTGGTGTAACTGCCGGTACCGGAGGGTGGTCAGTTCTGCAGAACGGAAATAATCTCGTGCTCCACTATTCGAATGATGCCGCACCGCCATCGAACGCACCGCCTCGACCCGGCACTGGCCAGGGGACTTCAAACTCAGGCACTCAAGTCGTCACTCCCGGCATCCCCGTCCTGTTGCCCTGGCAGGCTTACGCCTGGGCGGAAATTGCGCCGGGCGATCCGACGGTCGTTTCTGTGGGCGGGGTTGCCTATTTCGATCCATCCCATGCGGAGACCGTAACCTATGTTCCTTACGAACTCCGGAAGCCACTGACAGACCTTCTCGGCAAAGGTGCTGTCGTCGCTGATCCGGCCACCGTGCCGGCAGAAGTAGTGGACCTCGTGGAAACCGGAGCCGGTCTGCACACCTTTGGGCACCGTATTTCCGATGCTGCTCCGAAGTCCGCTGCCGCCGGCGCGCGTTATCAATCCTACACCCCGGGCTCCACCGGGGCTGCCAAAGCCGGCGGCATCGCCAGCGATGCGGCGGGTTCCATGATCTTCTACGTTCAGGCGCCGTCCCCGGGCGGCGGCCCGTGCTGGATCGTCGTGGTGAACTAATCCCTCCATGAAAGCGCGGCACTGGTGGCAGGTCTTCGTTGCCGTATGTCTCGCGGCGGGTGTTGTGGTTAGCCTGCGGGGCCATGCGCCTGACAACGGGGATGACCGCGGGAATTCCCGCCGGCAACCGGCTCAGGGTAACGTCAGGGAGTTACCCGAATCAGTTGAGTCGCCCGCTTTCAGTGACGCCACGCCCAATCCCGTTCCGCCGCCCCACGAGGTATCTCCCGCACCGCCATTTGGATTCGTGCCTCCGCCGGACAATGAGCCTTTGCCGCCGCCGGAGGAGATGGATGAATTGCTGAAGCCGAATCCCGCCGCAAGCCGCTGAGTCCGTCAGCGGCCACTGCATTCAGGGAATCCGTGACCAATTCCTTGCACTGGCTGCTGCCGCCGCCCAGGATAGCCTCATGGGAAATCACTTTATACTAACAATAGCCGGTGCGGACCGGCCAGGGCTCGTCGAGCGCGTGGCCGGAGTCGTCACGGCGCACGGCGGGAACTGGCTGGAGAGCCGGCTCATTCAACTGGGCGGCTATTTTGCCGGCGTGGTCCGTGTGGAAATGCCGTCCGCGGTGCAGGCCGCGCTGCAAAACGATCTCGCAGCGCTCGGCGCCGATGGTCTCACCGTGACCGCTGTTCCCTCCGCCGGGATTGCGGTGACTCCGGCCCGGGAAGTGCGGGTCAACATTACGGGACTGGATCACCCGGGAATCGTCAGTCAAATCTCGGCTGCCGCAGCCCGTGCGGGGCTGAATGTGGAGGAGTTCACCTCCGAAGTCGTCAGTGCTCCCATGAGCGGCGAACCGCTGTTCACCGCCGACATGCGACTCACTGGTTCTGCGGCCACCGATTTGACGGCATTCACGGCCGCGCTGGAGACTCTCTCCGCAGCACTGATGGTGGAGATATCGCTGGCGGAACAATGAGCAATGCCCTGACGGTCTCACGGCAAAGTGATTAACAATTGCAGTCCGGCGCGAGGCTGTGCGGTGATGTCGAGCGTGGCCCGCTTTTCAATCCAGTCAGGGCCAGTGCTGACAGTCTCTATTGTAAGCAGGGCGGAATCCCATGACGTCAGACCGCTCGACCACTGAGGCTGGACGATCACGCCGCTGGCGGCAGTGGATTGGCGCCACGTCATGCTCAGTGTGGTGGCGGTGCGCGAGGAAACCGGAGCCGCGGAGGCGTCTGGCGCCAGAGGGTCGCTTCCGAGCACATACTCGGCGAGATTCTCAAGGCCGTCGAAATCCGGGTCAGTGCGCGGACCGGCACTGAGGGGATCAGCACCCGGGCCAAAGTGCGCCGTCTGCCATTCTGTAAACGGACTGACGACGATGATGCTGGTATCATCGAAGGTGCGGACTGCGCCGTCGCCGGCGAAGAGCCGTACGGAGTAGGTTCCGGGAATTGTGAAGGCGGCGGTGCCGCTGGCGGTGGAAGGGAATGTGATATCACCCGGGCCGCTGAGCATTTCCCAGAGCACTGCCGGTGCCGCGGAGTCATCGGTGGCAACGCCGGTGAGTGTGGCGAGGAGTCCGCCGGTTTGCGGCGGGCCGGCATCCACAAAAGGACCGGTATTCCCGGAGCGGGTGAGCGTGAACGAATCGAACGCTGCAACAACAGTGGTGCTGGCGGCGGGGCTCGCACTGGTGGCCGCGAGACCGGCGTAAACAGGATCGGGCATCGTGATCGTCTGCGCGCTTCCCTGAGTGGTCCACGTATTGCCATCGGTGGAATGGGCTGCGGTGAACGTGTTGCCGGTGCGCCGAAGCCTGACAAAACGCGGCAGGGCAGGGGACAGATTGGTGGTGGCCGTGGTGCCGGCGGCACCATCGGCGGATCGCCATACGAACGATGTGCTGGCGGGCCGTGCCGCCATGAAGGCGTGCCGTGCGCCTGTTGTCAGGGCGCTGCGCACCATGACACCGAGGCGTGACGATGTGCTGGCGTTCGCCGGCAGAATGGAATTCACACGCGCGATGATCGTGAAGTCGCCGCTCATGGGCCGGTGTGCAAAATATAAACCGTCCGTGGCCGTGTTCGTCACTCCGGAACCTGCGCCGGTCAGGGTCCACGATTCGCCGCCGCCGGCTAGACCGGTGGCGGTGCTGGAAGTTCCGATATTCACGCCGGTCAGCGTGTCACTGAGCACAAAGACGCTGAGGTTGGCGGATGTGGTCAGTTCCGCATCTGCTGCGGTGAGGCGGAGTTGGTATAGTCCCGGCGCGCTGAATTGCGCCGTCGTGTCCACCGCACCGCTGTCGCCGAAACTCACCGCTCCGGGGCCGCTGAGCATGCTCCACGACACGTCCGGCGGGATTGTCGGGAATGGCCGTCCGTCATCGGTAACTTCGGCATCAAGCACGAGCCCGGGGCCGCGCGGCATGAAGACGCCGGCTGCGGCCGGTGAACGGATCGTCACCCCGGGTGCAAGGTTGGAATCGTCATCGTGAATCGTGACGGTGGCCGCGGCGTTGCTGATGAGGTATCCCGCACCGGGCGCGACAGTGACCGTTACGGTTTCGTCAGGCTCGGCGGTAAAATCATCGAGCGGGGTCAGATCAAAAGATGCCGTCATCTGTCCGGCACCGAAGAAGACAGTCGCCGGCAGTGCCGAAAAATCGGTGGAGTCCGCCGAGCCCCCGGTGGTGACGGCAACGGTGAGTTCGCCCGTCGCCGGACCGGTGCGGGTGAGCGTGAAACTTCCGGTCTCCCCCGGTTCGGCGGCACGGGCATCCGCCGCCGCGATCCCGATCCCGGTTTCATTGTCGGTGATGGTAATCGTCGCCGAGGCGGAACTGCCGGCCGTATAGTATGGCGACGCGGCGAGTGTGATGATGACCGTTTCGTCGGGATCAAGGACTCCGTCATTCAGCGGCGTTAGTGTCAGCGGGACACTGATCTCATTCGCCGGAATGACAATCTCCCCGGGGATCGCGACGAAATCATCTCCGTTCGCCGCAGTACCGCTGACGGTAAGCAGGACCGTAAGCGGCTGCGTTAGGTTCGAAGACACGCGGGCCACGGTGAAGAGGCCCGGCCCGGCATCTTCTTCGGCGGCGAAGCTGTCCGGCGCGTTCAGGTTGATGAACACATCATCGTTATCCTGGATCGTCAGGGTGTGCGTCACCAGCGGGGCGAGACCGGCCGGAGATGATGGCGACGAGAGGGTGATGATGAAGGTCTCGGACGGTTCCACGAGGGCATCGTCCGTAAGCGAAACCGGCAGGGGTTTTGCAGTTTCTCCGGGCTGGAATGTCAGTGTGCCGCTGAGGGTCGCGGCATCCGCTGCCGTCGCCGTGCCGCCGGTGACAGACCATGTCAGACTAACGGGAGAGGATTGCGGCGCACTCAGAAAGACCAGGGCCAGCGGCGGAGTGCCGGTGCCTTCGCCGGCGGTGGACGCGGTGCCGGAGAAACCGAGCACGGGCACCGGCAGCGTATCGTTGTCAATGATCGTCAGGGTGTGACCCGTCGTCGTGCCGAGCCTGGCCGCCGAGGCACGCACCAGTCGGAGCATCAGGGATTCCGCCGGCTCCTTGAAACTATCATCCATCACGCTGACATGAATGACTTGTGTGGTTTCTCCGGGCGCAAAAATGAGCGTCCCGCCCGCTGCCGAGTAGTCCACACCATTGAAGGCGAGGCCCGACTCCAGCGCGTAATCCACCCGCACGGCAGCATCCGCCGCCGGCGAGAGAATGACGGGAATCGTCACGGCGTCCGGGCTTTCGCTGAAACTGGATGCCGCTGCCGCAAAATTCACGGCGGGCAGTGTTGCGGCGTCATTGTCATTGATCCACGCTGTCGCGGAAGATATGCGTGCGCCATAAGTGCCAGGCGTGGAAACGACCGCGCAGATGAGACTTTCCGCACCCTCGGCTGCGCTATCGTCCAGGAGCGTCACATCCAGCGCAGTGCCTGCCGCCGCCGCGGGAATGGTGAGGGTGCCGGACGTTGCCTCGTAATCGCTGTCCGGTGTGGCGTCGCCGCTGAGCGAATAGCTGATCGTGAGCGCAGAGGTGGTCGCGCCGTTGCGACTGAAGTAAAAGCGCGCGGTGCCGCCATTTTCAGAATAGGACGGCGACGCCGCGGCGACAGAGACGAGCGGCTGGTCATCGTCCACAATCGTGAGTGTCGCCCCGTCCTCCGGCGACAGCGTATAGCCCGCGTCCGGCAGCAGTGTGAGGGTGATACTCTCTGCGTCTTCCATTTCCGCATCCTGCAGTGGCGTGATGGTCACTTCCGTGAAGCCGCCTTTCGGCACTGATGCCGTTCCTGACACGGCAGTGAAGTCCACCCCGGACGCCGCGGTGCCGCTGATGGTATAAGAGACCGGGGTGTTGCCGCTGCCGCTGGCGTAAGACTGAATCCTGAATTTTCCGGTGCCGCCGGACTCGCCGCAGCTTCCGTCAGAAACAGTCGCCATGATGTGCGGCACATCGTTGTCAGTGAGAGTGGCGGTGGCACTGAATGCCGCGCCGGCGAGGTAACGCGCGGCGCTGCGAAGCTGCACACTGATCGTCTGGGAGGCCTCGCCGATGCTGTCATCCACCGGCGTGATGACGAGTGCGGCGCTGGCGAGTCCGGAGGGAATCGTGACGGTGCCGGGCAGCGGCTGGTAATCGGTGCCGTGCAGTGCCGTGCCGCCGGGCGCGTAGTCCACCGGCAGCGCGGCACTCAGGTCGCCCGTTCGTGTGATAATAAAAACCGCAGGATCGCTGTTCGTTTCCGCGGCGGCGTTGTCTGCGGCGGTGATGGTGACGACCGGAATGTCGTCGTCGAGGATCAGCGCCGCCGCTGTATTTTTTTGCGGTGAGCGAATCCAGCTGGCGCTGCTGGCGATAGTGAACGCCGCTGTCTCACTGCCCTCCGCCGCCGTGTCCTGCAAGGTTGTCAGAGGCAGATCCACGGACGCCGCGGCCGCCGGAATCGTCGCCGTGGTGTTGATGCCCGAATAGTCCGCCGCTGCGGTCGCGGTACCGCTTCGGGTGAGTGTAATCACCAGCGCTGTTGCCACCGGTCCCGTTCGCGTGAGGCGCAGCATCGCACCATCGCCGCCCTCGGTGGCCGTGCCGTCTGCCGCTTCGAGACTAACCACCGGCAGCGCGGTGTCGTTGTCGTTCACGGCGAGCGTTGCCTGTTCCACGCCGGCGGGGATGTAGCCGGTAGCGTCCACGAGATGGAACGTGAGCAGCTCCGGCCCCTCGGCGCTGTTGTCATCAAAAGCGGTCACGGCCACTTCGAGCAGTGGCTGGCCGTCCGGGATGGTGAATTTATAAGTTGTCCGGTCGTAGGTTTCGGCTGGAGTAAAATCCACATCGCTCAAGCCCGCCGAGCCACCGGCAAAGACGCGCACGTCAATGGCTCCGGCGTTCGAGGCGGCGGTACGGGTGAATCGCAGGACCGCTCCGTCGCCATTCTCTGTGCAGGAATCATCCGGCAGCGACATGGTCACCGTGGGTTTCGGTGTAGCCGTGTAGCCGGCGGTGATATCGGCATCTGTGAGGATGACCGGGTTCGCCAGCAGGGGGGCCAGGGTGTGGGCAGGATGCGCCGCGGTGAGGGTATAACTTTCCGCGGGCAGTCCGCTGAGAAGATAGTTGCCGGCGCTGTCGGTGAAACACGCCCGCGGATTCGTGCCCGTGCTGCCGGTCGTCACCGACGAAATGCGCGCGCCCGCCACCGGGACACCCGCCGCCGTGAGCACCCGCCCGCCGATGCGCCACTGTACCGGGCTGCCGACCGTCACGGCCAGGAGTGTGCTGCGCGTGCCGCCGCGCATGTCACTCACTTCGCAGCGCACGGTGTAAAGCCCGGCGGTGCTCCACGATTTTGTCGCGATGGCTGCATTGGTTCCAAAAGTCCGGTCGCCCCAGTCCCATGAATAGGCGAGTGCATCGCCGTCAGGATCCAGTGCGGTTGCGGTGAATGTCACCGGCTCGTTCACCGCCGCCGGTTGCACGCTGACCGCGAGTTCGAGCGACGGCGGCTGATTTCCCGGGAACGCGCCGGTATGGACCACCACATCCACCGACTCCGGCACCGTGCCGCCTTTGGCCACGGGCGTGATATGAATCTGCGCGCCGGCATCCGAGAACGTCCGCCCTATCACGATGGCGCTGTCGTCCTTGCCGTCGAGCGAGCCAGGCGTGGTGTCGAGGAGCTGCCCGCCGCCGTTGGAGCCATACGGCGTATTGTCCGTCGCACTGTCGCCCCACGGACTCCACAGCAGCGGCACGCCGGCCGTGAGCCAGCGGTTCGTCGCCCACTTCTGCCGGAACTCGCACCAGTAGTCGCGCTGGGCATCCTTCCTGATCGTCAGCAGGTAGCGCGCGGCAGGATCAATCCGGCCCTGATCGAACTGATGAATGCGGTAGAGTCCGCTGCCGTTTACGCGCGTCACATTTTCGTCAGGGATCCAGTGCAGTTCATTCTGATGTCCGGCATTGAACGAATAGTTGCCGGCGTTGGCCGAACCCATCGTATCGAAGGAATTGCCGTATTCGGAATTGCTGCCCGAGCCGATCGTGCTTTCGCCGCCCGTGCTCCAGTAGTTGGCGTGCCACAGGCCAAGATTATGGCCGAACTCATGGACCGCCACGCCGGCGCTGCTGCTCTTCAGCCAGCAACCGCGGCCGCCCACGTAGGCCTGGCCGCCGAATGACCCGCTCGCGCCGCTGTAGCGCACCGCATCGAGATTGTAGGACGCATAGTCATATCCCGCCGCCCGCGCCGCCGCCCGGGCATCGCTGAGCACCATGTTAGCGCTGGAATTGTCGTTGGCTTTGTACCATGCCTCCGGTTTTGGCATCGTGAGCAGCGGCGTCACGGTGGTCATCAGGTGCAGCGCGCCGTGGCTGTTCTCCACGAAGAAATCGTTCACCTGCTTCATCATGTCGCAGGCGTCTTTTTCCACCTGCGGGTCGGTCCACTGTTCAGGAAATGTGACACGGATATAGAGCACGCTCTTCACTCCCGTGGACCACGACTCCGGGACTGGCCCGGTCGGGAGCGACGGCCCTCCGGTGCCGCCCTCCGCCGCGATGGTCTGCTCCCGCAACGCGTGGATGTGACCACCGCTGCACAGGACGTGAACTTCCCCGCCCACTTCGACCGCTGGCGTTTCGGGTGTGATCGCCGCCGCTGCCGGCGTGACTTTGCCGCTCACCGGACAGTTGAAAAAGACACGCTGGTCCGTGGGCAGCCGCTCGCCGGCCTCCAGCATTCGCAGCGGGTCTTCGTGCAGCGCCAATTCACCATCCACCGCCACGCCATGCACCGCTGCCGATTCGGTGGTCCGCTGCCTGACGCGCCGGCCATAGACCGTCGCCTCGTAGCGGTGGCCGTCGGACAACAGGAATTCGCGCCGGATGCCGGGAGCCTCACCTCCCATTACCCCGAGCACCGCATAGCGACCCCTGGCATTCACCCGCTCCTCCAGCAGGGACGTGACTTCCACCGGCAATTCCTGACGCAATACCACCGGCAGCGCCTCTTCCAGCGCGCGGCGCGGATCGGTGAGGATGAGCGACTTTATACGGGCACGGTGTGCCTCCGCCAGCACTTCACCGGAAGCCAGCATCGCCGGGCGTTCGCCGGCATCCGCCGCGGCATAGTCCGCCGCCCACCGCCACAACGCCGCCGTGTTGTGCGACAGCCGCGGCAGCATTTCCCGAAATGATACCGCCCCGTGCCCCTCTCGCAAACTCACGGCCTGGTGCGGCGCGGGGGGGCTCTCTGGCGAACGAGCGAGCCAGAGTAATGCCGCCGAGGCGATCAGTCCGGCGAGGGAGGAAATTCTTTTCATCGTGGGGAAGGAGCGCGCCGTTCGACACAGCGGCACCAAACTTAACCCATTCGGCAGTTTTCGACACTCCCAATTCTCCGCGGGACATGAACGAAGAAGACGCATCGTCCCGCAGCACGCAAACTTCCGGCAGCCACGGCCACTGTCAGAGGCGTAAGTTTGCCAGAGACACCACTTTCACCCCCGTTAGCCGCCGGCAGGATGCGGTGCTCCCTTCACGAACCCATGACGACCACCGCCATCACGCTCCCTCCGGAGGCTCCCCTCATGGTTCTGCCCGGCGCGGTGCTTTTTCCCAACACAGTCCTTCCGCTCCGTATTTTTGAGCCCAGGTATCGCGCCATGCTCCAGTGGGCGCTGGAACGGGACCGGATGTTCTGCGTGGCACTCATGAAACCGGAGATCACCGACGCGAATACTGAGGATCAGTTTTTCCACACTGCAGGCATTGGTCTCGTTTCGGCTTCGGTCACGCAGCCCGACGGCACGTCGAATCTGATGCTGCAGGGCCTGGCCCGCGTGCGCTTCACCGGGTTCACGCAGCGCACGCCCTTCCGGATTGCCACGATCGAGCGGGTGCCCGTCATGGCCGCCGCGTTTTCAGAAGCCGCACCAGTGATGGAAACGCTTCGCGAACAATGCCGCGCCATTCGTCTGGATGGCTCCCCTCTGCCGGAGTCCTTCACTGAAGTTCTCGACCAAATCGAGGATCCCGCCGTCCTCGCGGACGCCATGGCGAATTCACTCGTCAGCGATGCCCTGCAGCGGCAGCGACTGCTGGAGCAACCTGACGCCCTGGACCGCCTCCGTGAACTCACACGAATTCTCAGTCACGATTTTCCGAACTAACGAATCATTTGATGCGGCCGGTTGTCCCTGCTGTGTCCCTGAATTTTTATCGAGTACGTGGCCTGACCCGGGCCGTGGCCGGTTTGGGAGTAGGTCAAGGGGGCGTGAACTCCTCGTCTATTTGGTCTTCGTCGTCACGCGGAATGAGTTCCACGTTCCGATGGCGCCTTGACCGAAGAGACGCTCGGACATCGGGATCGAGACACTCAGCTCAGGTCTGGTGAAGTCCTGATAGGGGAAGGCGTCCAGCAGGCTGAAGAGGCCATGACCGATAACAAAGGAGTCGAGCGACTCCTTGAGTGGCTCCCCGCGGCCCAGCGAAGGTGCATAGCCGGTGAAGGGCACGCCCTGGACATCAAGCGGCACGCCGACATTGTCCACACGGGTGAAGAGCTGTCCGTCGAGAAAATACTCGACATAGGATTCGGCCGGGCCGCGTGTATAACGGATCGCGACGTTATGGGTCTTTCCGGGCGTGATGGGTGCCTCCTTGATGATCTGCGTGTAGGCGAGGTCAATGGGCGTCCCGAAATTACCGGTGACGGATGTGGGCAATCGTTCGATTAACGCGAACACGGAAGTCTCCGACACAAACCAGTCAAAAAGCTGACCTGTTTGAAAATTGACCATGTTGAGAACGACGCCTGCCTGCTGGCCTTCCAGCACGGTTTGCTCAAACGGGAAGGGACACGGGTCGTCGAGGCTGAGGTAGGAGTAGGGAGGGCCGTAGCATCCATAAATGATACGCCCAGGCTCAGTACCCGGGGTTTGGGCAGTGATGTTCACGGAGAATTCCAGCGAGCCGGACTCGGGCACATCAAAGCTCTGCGTGCTGATCGCGATGTATTTCAAATGATCATAGACGCTGAAGTCGGCCCCGACGTGGAACGGCACGGCGCTCACGGTCGCTCCCTCCTTGCTGACCTCCAGCGTTCCTCCGGCTTCCAGTTCAAGCGGTCCATAGATGTTGGCCCACAACTGTGCGTACTCGAGTCCATTGATGGCATCGTATTTCACCGTCTGTGTGCCTGGCGGTTTGGCGAGAGCTGTGTTCCCGCCGGCGAGGGATCCGAGCAGCGCTGCAGCGGACAGCATGGTAACGATGCGTCTGTGCCATTTGTTATGTGCGTTTGACGCCGAAGCGGCTTGTCCCGTTGGATCTGTCGCGTGCCCGGGGGAGGTCCTGGAGTTGTTTTTTATGGAGTGCATTGTGGTGAACAGCCTGTTGATGGCCGCCACCCATTCAGCAACTTGCCGGCCACGTGGCAGCTGAGGGCCAAACGCAATCCCGCCGGATCCCGATCAAAATATTCATGGCAATGATGCAAAGGAATCCGGGATCCTGACTCAACAGCGTGTCCAGGGCTTGTGAAAACCTGAGGGCCGGTGGGCGAAGCGGGTCGTTACCCTGCAACCGGATGATTCGAAAACCGCGGGGCTGAAGCACAAAGGCCGGAGGAGCCGGCTCCGGCTGCGCCCGCAGGCAGGGCTCTGCAGGAACAATCATCCCGTATGTCGTTCGCTGCCCCGGTGCCGGTTGCCTGGCGAAAAAGTTGCCGCGGCTGGATCGGGGATCGCTCTCACCGGGCCGCAGCGAGGGCGGGATCGTCGAGGTCGAGGCGGTAGAGCATCTGGTTGTAATTGTAGCGAGGGGTGGGCTCCGGTTTGTCAGCGAATTCCGCGGTGTAAGTGCCTTCGAAAATGAGGACAGGCGAACCGTCAGGAGAGAACTCCGGATGAAGCCGGGGATTGTAGAAGGTGTAGTTGTCGTGGCTCAGCACTTTGACGGCCTTGCCCCACGGACCGGCGGGCGCGCCGGCCTCGGCATACCACAGTTCGCCGAAGACCGATGGCTTGCCGAAGTTTTCCATGAATACCGTCACCCAGCGATTGCGGAAGGCGTTCCATGCGACGGAGCCACTGTGAGGTTTCACTTTCTTCCCGTCTGCAGCGGAAGCCAGGCTCTCCTGCGGCTTCAGAATCTCCCACGTCTTTTCGTCCTGCCATGCCTCGAACGTGGCCGGGCACCGCAGCGTGGGCAGCGCGATGCCGAAACAGGCCCACGCTTTTCCATCAGAGTCCTTCCACAATGCCGGCTGACCCTGCGGGATCGCGGGTTCCTTTGGCTGCGCATCGGATTTGGTCCAGATGGTGCGCAGTTTGTCGAATTGCGAAGTCTCATCGTTCCACACGCAGAGGCCGTTTTCATAGGCCTCAAGGTAGTTCCTGATCTTCACATAGCTGGCGACAAGCCGCTCCGCGCCGGTTTTGTCAGGGAGGCTGACGTAACTGCCAAGCCATGTGGGGCCGGGTCCGGGCATTTTGGCGACACCGCGGGGGCGGCCTTTGTCGTCGAGGAAGTAATCCAGTTTCAATTTGAGCGGGGGCCCGAAGGAAGTGAGCGGCTGGATGGCCGTGGTGGCGCTCGTCATGTCGAAGATTCCCAGCTTGTAGTGTGCGAGCACGGTATCGCCCCATGCCCAGAAAAGTTTGCCGCGGTGGACGGCATTCTGGACACTGTCGCAGCCGAGGAGCGGGGCATCGCGCCAGTCCCTTTCGAGGCCGAGTTTCTGGCTCTCGGCGAACAGTCCGCCGCCGGTGAGCCGGCCGAGGCGTTTTGCGATGGAGCGGCGCTCGACTTCCACTTTCAATATTTTGCCAGGTTCGGGAGTGAGCCTGACACCGCGGATGCCAAAGCCGTCGGGTTTCACCTCATAACCGTGACCGAGGACATCGAAAAACGTCTCGCGGCCCATGAGTTCCGGCAGGTCGAAGGCGATGAGACCGGCGTTGTCAGTGACGAACCTGACATGGTGGGTCGTCCTCAGTTCCACCAGCGGCACCGGCCAGCCGCTGCCTTTCTCCACAACTTCGATGCGGCAGATGGCGGGATCCGCGGCGGCGGAAACAGTGGCGACGGCAAAAAAGGCGGCGATCAGAAATGGTCTCATAACGGGCGGGGCCGCGAAGGGGAGGAGTTTACGGGAAATATCCTTCGCCCTGTCCGCGTTCTGTGCAACGGCTGCGGCTGTCACCCTGCTCCGGCCCACTCAAATCACCCTCTAACAGACACCTCATGAAATTAACAGCCCTTTTTCTCCCCGCTCTTGTTCTGGCCGGCTCCGCCGCGCAGGCGGACGTCCGCGTCACGAATCTCTTTACGGACCACATGGTTCTCCAGCGCGACATTCCCTGCCCGGTGTGGGGACTGGCGGAGGCCGGTGAGAAGGTGACCGTGAAACTCGGCACCAGCGAGGGTACCGCCACGGCCGATGCCGCGGGAAAGTGGTCGGTGAAACTGCCGGCAATGAAAATGAATGCCGCGGGGCAGGACCTTACGATCAGCGGGAAGAATACGATCACGATCAAAGACGTGCTGGTGGGTGACGTATGGCTTTGCTCCGGTCAGTCTAACATGGAGTGGGGCCTCGGCGGCTGCAATGCCCCGGAGGACATCGCGGCGGCGAATTTTCCCAACCTTCGACGGATCAAGTTCCCGCATGTCTCGCTGAGCAAGCCGACGACGGATGTGCCGGGAAAATGGGAGGCCTGCTCGCCACAGAACACCGCGGGCTTCACCGCCGTGGGTTTTTACTTCGCACGCCGTGTGCAGAAGGAAACCGGCGTGCCGATCGGGCTGCTGGATGACAGTTGGGGCGGCACGCGCATTGAGCCGTGGATTCCGGTGGAGGGATTCGAGCAGGAGCCGGCGCTGGCGGGCATCCTCGATGAAGTAAAGAAGCGCGATGCAGCGTCCGCTGCAGTGGAGGCCAATGCCCCGATTGGTGCCGGAGAGCCGGTCGCGCTCTACAACGGAATGATTTATCCGGTGGTGCCGTTTGGCATCAAAGGCGCGCTGTGGTATCAGGGCGAATCCAACGGCGGCGAAGGCGACGAGTATTACTCGAAAATGCGCGCACTGATCGGCGGCTGGCGCAAGGTGTGGGCTCAGGGGGACTTCCCGTTTTACTTTGTGCAGCTCGCGAACTTCAACAAAGACGTGAACACGCCGGAGGGCGGCGACGGCTGGGCAAAGGTGCGCATGGCACAGTCGAAGAGTCTGCAAATCCCGCACACGGGTATGGCCGTGATCATTGATATCGGCGAGGCCGCGGACATTCACCCGAAGAACAAGTTCGATGTCGGTGAACGCCTCGCGCTCTGGGCGCTGCATCACGACTATGGCAAGAAGGATGTCATGCCGAGCGGCCCGCTGTTCAAAGCCGCCACGGTCGAGGGCGCAAAGATTCGCGTAAGCTTCGACTACGCCGGCGGTGGCCTGGTCGTGGGCAGGAAAGAAGGCCGGAAGCCGGTGGAAGCCGTGGCCGGCGGAAAGCTGGCCCGCTTCGCCATTGCCGGTGAGGACAAAAAATGGGTGTGGGCGGACGCCGTCATTGATGGCAGCAGCGTTGTCGTTTCCAGCCCGGAAGTGCCGAAGCCGGTGGCCGTGCGTTATGCTTTCACCATGAACCCGGAAGGTGCGAATCTATACAACAAGGAAGGCCTGCCGGCCTCGCCGTTCCGGTCGGACGATTGGTGAGAGGGAAACTGCGGAGCAGAAACCTGCCCCGAAGTGGTTGCGTCTCGATGAGCCTGCGGTTGGCGCGCAAACATCAGAATCAATTAGGTGCGCCGCTGCGGGTTCTCTCCTCCCTGACCCACCGTGGCCGAGCGGAGCCGATTGCTCTCGATCTGTTTCACACCGTAGTACACGGTCATGAAATCCCGGTCCTCGCGGTCCACGCCTCCCGCCACATGACCGAGTCGTTCGGACTTGATCCGTTTATACAGGGCATCGAATCTGTCAGGCGAAATGGCGTAGTGGCGCGCGGCTTTGCGCAGCATGGGGTGCATATCTTCGAGCACATGTCCCGCCTTGTAGAGATTGATGTCGAAAGACCTTCTCGGATTTCCTTCTTCGGTAACCTCGAGGTATTGAATGTCGCTGCCAGGGACCTTGTCCGATGCCCGTTCGACGATCTTCCGAATGATTTCGAGCAACACTTCGTGGCGGTCGGAGTCCATGGTCGCTTGCATCCTCTCGAGCATCGCCGGCACCGGCAGAAACGGATACCAGTCGTAGCGCGTAACCGCCTGTTGGGAAGGATCCGACGTGTCCCATTTGAAGCCTGTGAACAGAGCGTAAGGCCGTCCCGCAACCGGGGTGCTGCCGATCTCATTTTCGATCTTGCCGCGAAACTCGGCGTAAGTCTTGAAGATCAGCGTCTTCTCGTTTTTCTCGGCACCGAAGTAGATGTGATTGGCCTCCGGGAGAGTTTGCACGAAAGCTGCCAGCAGGTTCTGCGGCATGCCGATTTTTTCACAGATCAATGCTATCCCCGAGTCCAGAGCGCTCTCCATGGCCGGACGTTGCACGCCAAGCAGAAGCCGGTCACCGGAAAGACGACCGTGGATTGCTTTGAAGGAATGCTCAAGCGCGATGGGAGCGTTGAGTGTCCCCACATGCCGAAAAAGTGCGAGGATCTTTTCGACGCTTGTGAGTGTCGCGAACGATTCCCCGCCTTTGTATGGTCGCGCTTCCTGTTCCATTGTTGAGGCTGCGGTCGCCGGCATCGGGCCGTCCCGTATCGCACGGTGTCTGTTTTTCGTCATATTTTTTTATTGACCATTGGCCGCAGTTCAAGTGGAAACACAGCATGGTGGACACGAGCACACTGAGCGATCGTCAACTGGTCGAGTGGATCGGTGCCGACAGGTCAAAGTCACACGTGAATTTTTTCAGTGCTTCGTCACAAACTTCCTGATATGGTTTTTTTATTCTGTGCAGCCGGATTGGCTGCATGGCTAAACTACTTCCTCTATGAAAATTTCCGACCTTCGACGACCCACCCGCGCACTTGCCCTTTCGGCCCTGCTCGCCGCGCCGCTCGCGAGAGCACTCACACCGGTGGACCTGCTGCCACTTCAGACCGGATTTACGGTGGCCACCTGTTACTCGGGCGGGACTCTCGGGGGAGGGGTTGCCTTGCCGCCGCCTGATCCGAACGGACTCGTCGTGGTGGCGTGGAACACCTCGCCGGCACAACTCAGCATCGCGCCGCTCAACATCCCCGGGCTGACCTACAACTGGCAGTTCTGCCACAACGAACTGGCCCTGCAGAGTCCAATCCAGGGGGCGCAACATGTGTGGAACTCGACAAATCTGGGGGAGGTCTTTGGGACGGCGCTTGATGACAGTGTGCCGCCGAATATTTACGTCGCCGCCAGCAGGGCCTATGGCAATGCCAACTGGCCTTCGAGCAACGGGCCGGGCACGGTCTATAAATTGACCGCCAGCGGAGCCCTCGAAGGCACCATCCAGGCATTCCCGCAACTTCCGGGTGCCTCCGGCGGCACTCCTGGCCCAGGCAGTGGCAATACCCCGGACGCCGCGCTGGGAAATCTTTGCTTTCAGCGGAGCCGCAGCGGTCCGGCGTGGCTCTATGTGACGAACATGGGCGACGGCAAAATTTACCGCATGGATCCGATAACGGGAGCGCAGTCGGGGACCTTCGATCACGGGACGCAGGCATTGCCCGTCGCCAGTTATCCCGCGCAGCCGGACAATCCGGCGCTCGTCTATACCCAGATGGTCCGCCGTCCCTGGGGGATTGGTGCTCAAGCCGGACGCCTGTATTACGGTGTCTTCGCCAGCATGGATCCTCCGCCGGTGCCGCTGGATCCGAATGCCGCCGGTCCCCAGGCAGAGGTGTGGTCCGTGGGACTGGACGCCACCGGGAACTTCCAGGCGGGAACCTCCGTGCGCGAGTTCAAACTGCCGCCGATTTCCCCGTTTTTCTGGTTTAACGCTCCTATCAACACCAGTTCGCTGCCGGTGTCGGATATTGAGTTCAGTTTGTCCGGTGCCATGATTGTCGCCGAGCGGTATCACACCGGATGCATTGCGCCTAACTTGAATACCATCGCCTTCCTCACCGGCGCCCACAGCACGCGGGTCATGGAATTCACCGGCAATTCCGGCGCATGGATTCCGTCCCCGCAGGGTAAATTCCAGGTGGGTGCCGCGGCATGGCACAACAGTGCCGGCGGCGTTGGCCCTGCCTGTGACGGCAGTGTGTGGTGCAGCGCTGATGCCATCGCGGCGTTTGGCGCCACTGCGGCATACGGCCAGCAGCGAATCCGCGGTCAGGGCAATAACAATCCCCCCAGCCTGCCGCCGGACATCACACCGGTGACCAATTCCCATATCATAGACTTCGACGGCGTGGGCAATTACTACTCCAAGTCGCTCATCGGTGATGTGGATACGGTCACGGATCCTCTGCGCGTCCGTGCCCGGATGGTCAATGCGGTGTGTCCCGAAACGCCGGGCTCGCCTTACGTCGTGACGCTGAATGTGGTGAACCTCATGCAGGTGCCGCTCACCCAATTGGCCTTCGGCCCGTGTCCGCCCGCCTTTTTCCCGCCACCCGGTGCGCCGGTCGTGCAAAGTGTTACGCCCTCGCCGGCCCTGATGCCCGTGAACATCGCTCCGGGGGCGGCCGCTAACGTGGTCATCACCATGTTCGCTCCGCCCATCGGCGGGGTGCGGTGTTTTTCCATCCAGGGCAATCCCTCAGGCGGGGGCGGCACCCTCGATCCTTTTGAGTGTTCGCCGAAAGTCTGTGTGACTCTGCCGAAATGCCCGTGCATGACGCTGAGCCTGAAAGACCCGCTCTGCCCCGTGTATGAAGGCGAAGAGCACACGGCGACGCTGACCATTACCAATCTGTGGAGCACTATCGCTTTTGGTTACCAACTGCTGCCGTGCCCGATCAATGAACTGCCGGCCGGTGCGATCACCCTGCAGCCGTCGCCGTTCGGATTCCAGAATCTTGTGCCGCCCCTCTGGCCTGGCAATACGACGCTGCCCATCCCGGTTTCGTTCCCTGGTCTTCCCGTGGTGAATACACCGACCACCGTGTGCTTCAGCGTGCAGCTCTATCCGCAAAACGAAGGTGAGGGGCCGTTCTGTGAGGGCAAGGTCTGCATCACGTTCCCGCCGTGCCCGCCGCTGCTGCCGTGCATGTCCGTGGTGGCCACAAACATCAAATGTCCCACCGCTCCGCCGGGAAATTACTCCATTACCCTGACAATTACCAATCAGGGGCCCGTTCCCGCGGCAATGGCAGTGCTTTCCCCGTGCCCCCCGCCCAGTGGCGGGCCTGGGGTGCCGGCCAATCCCCTGCCGCCGGTCATCAACTTCTCTCCGCTGCTCACTCAGGGAAATTCTGTCGCCACACCGGTCCAGATCGGGGGCTTGCCGATGAATGGCGTCACCGGCTGCTTTTGTGTCACCCTCTACGACGCCAACGGCCGGCCTTTCTGCAAACAAGTCGTCTGCATCCCGTTTCCCGCGTGCCCGTGCGCCACTTTCTCCGTCGGCAATGTTAAGTGCCCGCAATATGAAGGCCAGCCCTTCACTGCCGTCGTCACGGTCACCAACGCCGGCTTCAATCCACTTTACTGGATCGGCTTCACGCCATGCCCGCCGGTCCTGCTGCCGCCAGGCGCGATCCCCGGCGTCGGCATTGGGCCTGCCGGAATCATTCCGCTGCCGCCGCTCAATCCAGGCAACACCACGCAGATTCCCGTCACTCTCACCGGCATCCCCAAGACCGGGGGGCTCGTTTGTTTCAATATCGCGGTCTTCGGAGAGTCGGAGGCTCATCCGGAATGTGAGGAGAAAATCTGTTTCACCGTCCCGCCTTGTCCGCCGTGTCTGCCGTGCATGAATGCCTCGGCCACGGCCGCGGTGTGCCCGAACGTAACCGGCGGGCCGTTCACCACGAACGTCATCATTACCAATCTCCAGCCTGTGCCCGCCTTCACAGCGCAGTTGCTGCCGTGCCTCCCGGGTCTCGCGCCCGGTGAAGTCGCCGCCACACCACTCCCGGGAACCATCGTGCTGGCGCCACTGCTGCAGAATCAATCCCAGTCCTATCCGGTCAGTCTCGGCGGCGTCACCAGCGGTCAGTTGGCGTGTTTCTGCGTCCGGCTCCTTGATGCCAATGGGAACGTGCTCTGCGAGAAGCCTGTCTGCCTCGTAATGCCGCAGTGCCCGGTGCTTTGCGCGCACGTTGACGCCACGGAGATCGTGTGCCCGCAGGGCGGCAGCGGTTATTCCACTTTCCTGCAAATCTTCAACCAGTCGGCGTCCCCGTTCCACTTCTATCAAACGTGCCCCGTGCCAGTCGGCAATCTCCCGCCGGGAGCCATCACCGGTCAGCCGTCGCCCGCCGGACTCGCGCCGCTCTCTCCCGTCATCCTGCCCGGCGGCAACGGCGGTGCGCCCGTGCAGTTGCCGAACAACATCCCCGGAACGGGCGGCACCTTCTGTTTCATCGTCAAATTCTTCGACCAGTCCGACAGGCTGATCTGTCAGCAGTTGGTTTGTCTCAAGCTCCCGCCATGTCAGTGCGGCACCATCCTCAGCCACACGGTGGAGTGCGTGCAGACACCCACCGGCGTGGT